>NZ_JBPKJK010000050.1:0-55367 GCF_051756985.1 Saccharothrix sabaoui | reverse complement strand
CCGGCTTCTCGGCGTCCTCGATCTCGGGCGCCTCGGCGTTGCGCAGGGCGATGGCCCGCGCCAGCCGGGCGTAGCGCAGCTCCAGCTCCTTGAAGCGCAGGTAGGTGTTGATCGTGGCGAAGCCGAACGCCACGATCAGCGCGTAGAGCAGCAGGTCGGTGCCGCGGCCGACGCCGACGAGCTCGGCGAGCCTCGACACCGCCGCGGGCTGGACGACGGCGACCGCCGCCAGCACCAGGAACAGCACGAAGCCGATCTTCACGCTCGCGGCGGTCTTCGTGGTGCCGTGGTGCTTGAGGAAGAACACCAGCAGCACGACGACCGCGGCGATGAGCAGGAACTGGATCAGCATGTCAGCGCCTGGACCCCGTCTTGAGAGCCGTGTCGAACAGGATGTTCACGCCGTTGATGAGCGACTGGCCCTTGGACATCGAGTACTCGGTGTAGAGGATCTCGACCTGCTCCTCGGAGACGCGCCAGCCCTTCTGGGCGATCATCTCGACGATCTCGGAGGCGTGGCCCATGCCGTTCAGCGTGATGCGGACCTCGTCCGCGACCTTCTTGTTGAACACCCGCAGCCCGTTGTGGGCGTCCGACAGCTTCAGCTTGCGCAGCCGGGGGCTGACGGTCACCACGGTCCGCAGCACGACGCGCTTGAGCAGCGGGATGTGCGAGGCGTCGCCCTTGAACCGGGTGCCGACGATGATGTCGACCGGTTCGGCGCGCAGCCGCTCCAGCATCCGCAGCACGTCCACGACCTGGTGCTGGCCGTCGGCGTCGAACGTCACGAAGTACTCGGCCCCCTCCTGCCGGCGGGCGTACTCGACGCCCGTCTGGAGCGCCGCGCCCTGACCCAGGTTCACCGGGTGCTGCACCAGGTGCGCGCCGGACGCGCGGATCGCGTCGGCTGAGCCGTCCCGGCTACCGTCGTCGACGCACACGATGTTCGGGAACGTCTGGAGCGCGTTGCGCACCACGTCGCCGATCACCTGCGCTTCGTTGTAGACGGGCACGACCAGCCAAACGTCGGACTGGTCCGCCACGGCGGCCTCCCTGGCGAGTGAGTCGGATGGGGGGTTATACCCGAACAGGCTAGCGCGCCGCACCGCGCCGGCCGTCGCCGACCAGCATGGCGGAGAATTCCGCGATGGCCCGGTCCCAGGAGAAACGGGCACGGGTCGTCTCGCGCAGCTTCGCCGCCCGCGTCACCCGGTCGGGGGACGTGAGGGCGTCTTCCAGCGCCCTGGCGAGCGCCCTGGGGTCCTTGGCGGGCACGAGCCACCCGGTGACCCCGTCGTCCACGATCTCGGCCGTGCCGCCGACGTCCGTCGCCACCACGGCGCAGCCGATGGCCGACGCCTCCAGCACGGTGGTGGGCAGGCCCTCGGTCCAGCTCGGGTTCACGAACACCGTCGCCGCCGCCATCTCGCGCAGCGCCGTGTCGTGGTCGACCGCGCCGAGGAACTCCACGTGGTCGCCCAGGCCCGCCGAGGACACCCGCGCGCGCAGGTCGGCGGCGGCCGGGCCGTCACCGCACAGCCGCAGCCGCAGCGGCACGCCCCGGCGGTGCAGCTCGGCGGTCGCGTCCACCAGGTCGGCGACGCCCTTGCCGTTGATGAGCCGGCCGACGAAGCACGCGGTGGCGGGCTCGGCCGACGGGTGGCCGACCAGCTCCTCGGGCAGGTCGATGCCGCGGTGCAGCACGCGGGCGTCCCGCCCGGCCAGCTGCCGGGCGAACACCGCCGCCGCGCCGGACACGGCCACCACCTGCTCGGCCCACCGCAGCACGGGTTGGCTGGTCACCCGGTCGACGACGGCGGCCGCGAACCGGACGAAGCCGTTGCCGCTCTGCACCGGCGTGGAGCCGTGCTCGACGTGCAGCCGGCGCAGCCCCGCCCGCTTCGCGAACAGCGCGGCCCACACGTGCGGCCAGTAGAACCGGGTGTGCGTCATCAGCACGGTGTCCGGGCCGCACAGCGCGCGCAGGCGCCTCGTGAAGCCGGGGTTCGGCACGGGGTAGTGGGAGATGAGCTCGAAGCCGGGCCAGCGCACGACCGTCCAGCGGTCACCGAGCCGCTCCTCGCCGGCCGGGGCCCCGACGGCCGAGGTGAACACCGTGATCCGGAGGTCCGGGTCGGCCTCCAGCAGTCGCCGGTGGAGCTCGTGGGCGTAAGCCTCGACGCCACCCTTGTGCGGTGGGTAGTAGGCGGGCATGTCGACCAGGTGCACGGGACGAACCTAAGCCCTGTCCCGGTGCCGGAGGACGCCGGCCCAGGCGAGCACGGCGGCGACCAGCCACGCGGTGGTCATGCCCAGCGCCACGCCGACGACGCCGAGCCACAGGCCCAGCACCGCGACCAGCGCGACCTCCGAGACGAACTGGACGGTGCGCACCCGCGGCCCCAGCCACGCCCGGCCGCTGGCCTTCGCCGCGACCAGCGCGGTCTGCCCGGTGGCCAGCAGGAACGCGTAGGCGAGCAGCAGCAGCACCACGGGCCGCAGCCCGTCCCACGGCGTGCCCAGCGCGGCCGTCATCAGGTCGGCGGGCGCGACCAGCGCGAGCAGCGCGAACACCGCGCTCACCGCCGCCGCCCCGGCGCTGACCAGCATCGGGGCCCGCACCACCTCGCGCGCCGGGCGGCCCGCCAGGTGCGCCAGCAGCGCGTTGCTGATGCCGATGAACAGCACGGTCAGCGCGGTCACCGGCACCAGCGCCTTGCGCAGCAGGCCCAGGCCGTCGATGCCGGTCACCAGCGCGGTCACGCCGAACGTCGCCCACGTGCCCGCGGTCAGGTACACCGCGTCGATCAGGAACCCGGGCAGCAGGTCCCGCCGGTCGCGCAGCCACGACCGCACCGCGCCGAACGCGAACGGCGAACCGGTCAGCAGCACCGCCGCGACCGCCACCGGCACGCAGCCCAGCGCCCACACCAGGTACGTCGAGGACGCGCCCAGCGCGCCGACCAGCGCCACGCCGCCGACGCCGCCGAGGAACAGCAGCAGCCACGCCGCGTTGAGGCCGAGCGCCTTGACCGCGGCGCCCCGCGCGTAGGCGACGTACCGGGCGTGGTCGAGCAGCCCGGCGAACGGCGAGGCCAGCGCCTGGACGAGCACCAGCGTGCGGGCCGGGCCGTCGAGCGCCAGCCCGACCGCGAGGCAGCCCACGCCGACCAGCAGCCCGAGCGCCAGCGAGGTGGCCGCCGCCCCCTGCCGCGCCCGGTCGTCGCCGACGGTCTTCGACACCAGCAGCGGTTCCGCGGCGAGCGCGCGGCTGAGGTACCACTGGCCGATCTGCACGATCGCGACCAGCGAGAACACGCCGAACTCGGCGTCGGTCGACACCGGCGCGGCGACCATCTGCACGGCGAACGTGATGGCGCTGAACAACAACTGGTCGATCGCCACGGCGGACTGCCGGACGCCGGTCGCGGCCAGGGCGCGCAGGCCGGCGAGCCGCGACGGGGACGCGGACGGCGGGCCGTCCTGCTCACCCTGCTCGCCGGGCCTCGGGCGACGGGTGGGGGGCGTGTCGGCCGCCGTCACGAAAATCCTCTCCGGCGCGGGATCGGGCGGCCCCACTGTACGGCGTCGCCCCGGCCAACCCGTCGTCGGCGAGGGGTGCGGCACAGGTAGTCTGCCGTCGCGGTGGCCCGGGACCCGGCGCCGAAGTACCGCGCGGTCCTGGAGCCGACCTGCTCCGACGCCGAACCGACGGGTTGCTATCGCGATGAGTGCTGCGCTGCTGGTGTTGCTGCTGCTCTGGATCCCCGGCCTGCTGTTCGGCGCGGCCGTCCGCCTGCGGGGGTGGGTCCTCGCCGCGGCGGCGCCCGCGCTGACCTACGGCCTGGTCGCGATCGGCGGTCTGGTGCTCGGCGAACTGGGCATCGCCTGGACGCTGTCGACGTTCGCGGTGTGGGTGCTGATCGCCTCGCTGGCGCTGTTCGCCGTCGCCTGGCTGGTGAACCGCCGGTGGCCGGCGCGCGTCGACGACGACGAACCGCGCGTCTCCACCCGTGGCCACCTCGTCGTGGGCGCGGGTGTCGCCATCGGCCTCGCGGTCGGCGCGGTCACGTTCCTGCGCGGCATCAGCAGCCTCAACCGGCTCGCCCAGGACTGGGACGCCCCGCACCACGGCAACCTGGTGCGCTGGTTCGCCGAGCACCAGACGTCCCTGGTCTCCACCGCGGGCACGATCAACAACCTGCCCGACACCGCGCACTTCTACTACCCGCCGACCTACCACCAGTTCCTGGCGCTGCTGCTCGACCAGTTCGGCATCACCATGCCCCAGGTGCTCAACTCCGGCGCGCTGGCCACGGTGCTGGTGTGGCCGGTCGGCATCGCCGCGATGGGCCTGGCCTGGAAGCTCCCGGCCCGGGTGGTGGCCCCCGCGGCGGCCGTGTCGACCTGGTTCACGCCCTTCCCGTACGACTCGATGTGGCGCGGCCCGCTGTGGCCCTACGTCGCGGGCATCGCCCTGCTGCCCGCCGTGCTGGCCCTGGTCACCTACCTGGTCAAGCCGCGCGGCATCATCGGACCGGTCGCGTTCGCGGTGTCCGTCGCGGCCCTGGTCGGCCTCCAGCCGAGCCTCGTGTTCCTGCTGGCCGGCCTGATGCTGATCATCCTGCTGGCCTGCCTGTTCCGGTTCGTGCCGATCGACTGGAAGCGCGCGTGGCCGACCCTCGCCGCGACCGCCGTGGTGGGGCTCGTGACCGCCGTGCCGCTGCTGCTGCCGTCGATGGCCGCGGCGGCCGGGGTGTCCGAGTCGGTGTGGGCCTCCGAGGCGACCCCCGCCGCCGCCTTCGGCCAGATGCTGACGTTCTCCGGCGTGGTCGCCTTCCCGCAGTGGTGGCTCGGCCTGCCCGCGCTGTTCGGCATGGTCGTCATGCTCAAGCGGCGGGTGATGGTGTGGATGGTCGGCGTCTGGTTCGCGTTCGGCCTGCTCTACGCCGCCACGGTGTCGCTGGAGTCGCCGCTCATCCAGACCCTCACCGGCTACTTCTACAACGACCACTGGCGGCTCGCCGTCATGCTGGCGCTGCCCGGCGCCATCGGGTTCGGCGTGGCCGTGGTCGCCTTCGGCACGTGGGCGGTCGACAAGGTCGGCGCGCGGGTGCCCGCGCTCGGCCGCTCGCCGTGGGCGCCGGTCGCGGCGAGCCTGGCGTTCTTCCTGTTCATCTCGGTCATCAGCGGCGCCTACATCGGCCGCAACAGCACCCGGCTGTCCGTGGCCTACCAGAACGGGGCGACCGTCAGCGACGCCGAGGTGGCCGCCTACCACTGGCTGGGCGAGCGGGTCCAACCGGGCGAGCGGGTGGCGAACGACGTGTTCGACGGGTCCGCCTGGCTCTACGCGGTGGCCGGCGTCGAGCCGATCGTGTGGACGTTCAACGGCGCCCCCCAGGGCACCCCGAACACGTTCCTGGTGAACCACCTCAACGACCTCAACACCGACCCGAGGGTCCGCGAGGACCTGGACGAGCTGAAGATCAGGTACGTCATCGTCGGCAAGGGCTTCGTGCGCGGCAACCTCCGCACCACCCCCGGCCTCGTGGGGCTCGACGGCATCAAGAACTTCACCGAGGTGTTCCGCAACGAGGGCGCGGTGGTCTACGAGATCGCCGGCCAGGAGGACGTGGTGCGGACCGCGACGACGGACGCCGGCCGCTGACGCCGCGGCGGGCGGGCGCGGGCCGGGCATCACGATTCCTGATCGGGTGATAGAAAGAGCGGAGCGCGCCGCGCGGAGGGGTGGCCACGTGCGCGACGACAGTGGCCCGTCCCGCCGTGGGGGTGCGCGGCAGCACGCAATCCGCACGGCCCCACCGGCGCGCCGCGCCGGGTGGGTACCATTCGACCGCTCGGCTCCCGTTCGCGGCGAGCGCCGACCCGACCCACCACGAGAGACGTGACGGACAACCTTGAGAACCCGCGGCCGCCGGAGATCTTCGAACTGATCGACGCGAGCGGCCTAGGACTTGACGGCGACCCCACGCTGCTTGACGACCGCGAGCGGCGTCTCGTCGAGGGCGCGGCCAACTTCCACGCGCTCGCCGAACCCGGCAGGACCTTCCGGTTCACCGTGCTGCGCGGTCCGCGCGGCGCGATGCCCTCACTGACGGACGAGGACGTCCGCAGCATCGAGTGGAGCGACGACCGCGAGGTCGTCGGTTCGCTCGTCGTGCGCAGCAACGTCCACACCACCCGCGAGACGAACGACGCCGACGGCCTCGTCGACCTGGCGATCGACCTGGGCGGCGAGCCGGAGACGGCGTCGGCCTACCACCAGCTGCCCGGCCTGCTCGGCAAGGTCCGGCGCGGCGTGCGGTTCTTCGCCCCGGTGCCGTTCGACGTCCTGCGCCAGGCCCGCACCGACCTCACCGAGCGCCGCTACCGCAAGCGCGACGTGCCGCGGAAGGCGCCGGTCCGCATCACGCGCGGCGCCAGCGCCACCGAGGCGGGCACGGTCCCGGCCATCCTGTTCGGCGTGCACTGGCTGGAGCTGGGCGGCGCGGAGCGGTTCGCGCTGGAGACCATCCAGCTGGCCAAGGACGCCGGCTTCGTGCCGATCGTCGTCACCGACCAGCCGTCCACGCACCCGTGGATCACCCGGCCCGAGCTGGAGGGCGCCGTCGTCGTCCCCCTCACCAGGCCGGTGCAGCCCGAGCACGAGGCGGCGTTCCTCAACGGCGTGCTGACCACGTTCGACGTGCGGGGCATCCACCTGCACCACAGCGCGTGGCTGGCCGGCCGGCTGCCGTGGCTCAAGTCGGTCCGGCCGGACATCCCGGTGATCGACACCCTGCACATCGTCGAGTGGCGGACCGGCGGGTTCGTGGACATCTCGGTGCGGATGACCAACGTCATCGACACCCACCACGTCATCTCGCCGATGCTGCGCGACTACCTGATCGGCAAGCACGGCGTGGACCCGGCGCGGGTCAAGCTGGCCACGCTGGCCAACCTGACCACCGGGGGCATCGCCCAGGCGCCCGCGACCAGGCAGGGCGGGCCGTTCACGGTCGCGTTCGTCGGCCGGTTCACCCAGCAGAAGCGCCCCTACCTGTTCCTCCAGCTCGCCGCGGCCCTCAAGGACTCCGCGCCGGGCGACGTGCGGTTCATCGTCCACGGCGACGGCGAGCTGTCCGGCGAGGTGCACGGGCTCGTCGGCAGGCTCGGCCTGTCGTCGGTGCTGGAGCTGCGGACCTCGGAGCAGCCGGTGTCCCGCACCCTCGCCGACGCCGACGTGCTCGTCGTGTCCTCGGACAACGAGGGCCTCACGCTCACCTCGTTCGAGGCGACCGCCGCCGGCGTCCCCGTCGTGTCCACCGACGTGGGGTCCCAGGCGTCCCTCATCGCGGACGACCTGCTCGTGCCGCGCCACCCCTACCCGTTCATCTCCACCGCGGCCGAGCGCATCCGCACGATGATCGCCTCGCCGGAGCAGCGCAAGGCGTGGCTGGACGAGCAGGCCGCCAAGGCCGCCGCGTTCGCCAAGCTGCCCGACGCCCGGACCTGGGTCCGCGAAACCTACGAAGGATGGCTCCCGTGAGCACCGTTGCCGCCGTTGTGGTGACCTACAACCGCAAGGACAAGCTCCCCACGGTTCTGGACCACGTGCTGGCGCAGACGCAGAAGCCCGACCTGCTGGTGATCGTGGACAACGCGTCCACCGACGGCACGGACGAGGTGCTGAGGCGCTACGAGGGCACCGACGGCGTGGTGCTGCTCCGGCTGGAGGAGAACACCGGCGGCGCGGGCGGTTTCGCCACCGGCATGAACAAGGCGTACGAGCTGGGCGCGGACTTCGTCTGGATCATGGACGACGACTGCTACGCCAACCCGGACGCGCTGGAGGCGCTGCTCACCGGCCTGGCCAAGGCCGAGGAGACGATGGGCATGCAGCTGCCCTTCGCGTGCTCGCTGGTCAAGTGGGTCGACGGCAGCATCTGCGAGATGAACAACCCGGTCACCACCTGGGACTGGGGCCGGCTCATCTCCAAGGGCCAGGAGTCGGTGCTCGTGCAGCACTGCTCGTTCGTCTCGGTGCTGTTCCCGCGCTGGGCGCTCACCAAGCACGGCCTGCCGCTGCGCGAGTACTTCATCTGGTTCGACGACCAAGAGTACACGCTGCGGCTGAGCCGCGCGTCCGGCCCCGGCGTGCAGGTGCTGTCCAGCGTCGTCGTGCACGACCTCGGCGTGAACCGCGGCGTGAACTTCAGCGACGTGAACGCGTCGAACATGTGGAAGTTCGAGTACGGCGCGCGCAACGAGGCGTCGTTCCGGCTGCACCACGAGAACCCGGTGGCGTTCGCGAAGTTCGTGCTGCGCGTGCACCAGGGCCTCAAGCAGGGCCACGTGCCGCTGGGCCTGCGCGCGAAGCTGTTCAAGAAGGTCGTCGAGGGCGTCAAGTTCAACCCGAAGCCCGACATGCCGCGCTCCGTGCTCTGATCGTTTTCGTTGCTGTGCCTGGAAAGGGCCGCGTCGTTCGCCGGCGCGGCCCTTTTCGCGCGCCCAGGGGGCGTCCGCGTCACGGGCGGTCACTGCCGTACGCTTGCTCGGCGTGAGCCTCGCTGGATTTGATCTGATCGTCGTCGGTTCCGGGTTCTACGGCCTGACGATCGCCGAACGCACCGCGTCCCAGTTGGACAAGCGCGTGCTGGTCGTGGAGCGCCGCCACCACATCGGCGGGAACGCCTACTCGGAAGCCGAGCCGGAGACCGGCATCGAGGTGCACCGCTACGGCGCGCACCTGTTCCACACGTCCAACAAGCGCGTGTGGGACTACGTCAACCGGTTCACCGACTTCACCGGGTACCAGCACCGCGTGTTCGCGATGCACGACGGCCAGGCTTACCAGTTCCCGATGGGGCTCGGGCTGATCTCGCAGTTCGTCGGCCGCTACCTCTCGCCCGAGGACGCCCGCGCGTGGGTCGCGGAGCACGCCTCGGAGATCGACTCCAAGGACGCGAAGAACCTGGAGGAGAAGGCGATCTCGCTCATCGGCCGCCCCCTCTACGAGGCGTTCGTGCGCGACTACACCGCCAAGCAGTGGCAGACCGACCCGAAGGAGCTGCCCGCGGCGGTCATCAGCCGCCTGCCGGTGCGCTACACCTTCGACAACCGGTACTTCAACGACACCTACGAGGGCCTGCCCGTCGACGGGTACACCGCGTGGCTGGAGAAGATGGCCGACCACCCGAACATCGAGGTGCGGCTGGACACGGACTTCTTCGACATCCGCGACGAGGTCCCGGCCGGCACGCCGGTCGTCTACACCGGCCCGCTGGACCGCTACTTCGACTACAGCGAGGGCTGGCTGGGCTGGCGCACGCTGGACTTCGAGCAGGAGGTCCTGCCCATCGGCGACTTCCAGGGCACCCCGGTGATGAACTACAACGACGCGGACGTGCCCTACACCCGCATCCACGAGTTCCGGCACTTCCACCCGGAGCGGGACACCTACCCGACGGACAAGACGGTCATCGTGCGCGAGTTCTCCCGGGCCGCGGAGAAGGACGACGAGCCGTACTACCCGATCAACACCGCCGAGGACCGGGCGAAGCTGGAGCGCTACCGCGAGCTGGCCAAGCAGGAGGCCGCGGAGCGCAACGTGCTGTTCGGCGGCCGGCTCGGCACCTACAAGTACCTCGACATGCACATGGCGATCGGGTCGGCGCTCACCGCGTTCGACAACCGGATCGCCCCGCACCTGACCGAGGGCAAGGCGCTGGACGGCTCGCTCGACTGACCGTCCCCACGACGTGCGGAACGCCCGGCCGGAGTCTCCCCCTCCGACCGGGCGTTCGCGTTCACCGGGGTCCCCGTGCCCCGCGGGACCATCGCGGCCCACCGGCCCCCGGTGACCCGGCGCGCGGGGGTTGCGGTCCCCCCGCCGCGCCGGGAGGTGCGGCACCGGCCCCCTGACCCGGCACCGCACGTCCCCCCGCGCGGGTCAGACCCGCTTGCGGCGCGCGGCCCACAGGGCGCCGCCACCGCCGGCCAGCATGCTGCCGCCCAGGCCGATCAGGCCCAGCGCCGAGGCGCCGGTGTCGGCGAGCGGCGCGCTGTTCCTCGCGACCGGCACGACGGCGGGCGCGGTCGTGGTGGTCGTCGGGGCGGGCTCGGTCGTCGTCGGCCCGGTCGTGGGCCCGGTCGTCGGCTCCGGCGTGGTCGGCTCGGTGGTGGGCTCGGTCACCGGGGCCGCGACGGCGCTGAAGGACTGCGACATGGTGTTGTTCGCGAGGTCCGGGTCGGAGGCGCCGAACACGCCGTCCCACACCTCCAGCGTGATGTCGGCCGCGTCGACGGGCTGCTCGACGACCACGCGGGCGCCGAGGAACTCGATCAGGCCGGGGGAGCGGCGGTCGTGGAAGAAGCCGGTGACCTCGTTCGGCGCGTCCTCGGCCATGTAGACGGGCATGCCGCCCAGCCGCTCGACCTTCCGCAGGCCCGCCGGCAGCGTCAGCTTGCCGCCGAACTGGTCGTTGGCGTTGCCGTTGAAGTAGGTGCTGCCGACGATGTCGACCACGTCGCCGACCTGGTAGGTGTCCTTCGGCGCGCCGCCGCCCGCCGGGTGCACGATGATCTGCGACGTGCGGTAGTCGTTGCGGGCCAGGACCAGGCCGCTGTCGGCGTTCTGCTCGCCGGCGAGGAAGGTGGCCTGGCCGGTGGCCGCGTCGAAGTCCGAGCCGCCGGGCAGCCACCCCTTCATCGGGGACCGGCCGTGGCCGTCGAGCAGCGAGCGGTCCATCGAGCCGACCCGGTAGCTCAGCCCGGCCACCAGGCCGGTGAAGGTGTAGCGGCCGGTGGCGTCGGTCTGGACGGCGGTGTCGGAGTCGACCAGGTACATGGTGTGCCCCGCGAAGCCGGGCTCCCCGGCGTCCCGGACGCCGTCGCTGTCCTGGTCGAGCCAGGCGACGCCGGAGATGGTGGTGCCCGCGTCCTGCGCGGCCACCCCCTCCTCGGCGAACGCCGGGGTCGCCGCGAGGGCGAGCGGTGCGCTGACGGCGGCGACGACGGCGGTTCTGCGAGCGGTGGTCCAGATGTTCATGGTGGTGCTTCCCCCTGCGTTGTTCCCCTGCCGCGGAGTTCCTCCCCGCTGACAACACAAGAATGGCACCGCCTGCTCAAAAAAACCTCTGAGCCGGCTTTCAGTTTTCTTTGAGGAATGGGAAGCAACCCGCGTGGGGGGTCATGCGTCCTCTGGGGAATCAGATTACACGAAATGCGCCGCGACGACGTGCGCGAAGTTCACCACGAAGTCCCGGCCGTCCGCCGTCCGCACCGCGTGCGTGTGCCCGTTGCGCACGACCTGGACGAGCCTCGACCCCAGGTCGGCGACCTCGTCGTCCGGGACCTTGATCGAGATGGGGTTGGGGTTGGCGGCGAGGTGCAGCACCAGGGTCGCCGTCCTGCGCGCTTCCGACGAGTTCATGCGCCCAGTCCACCGGTGTCGTCACGGCGGGGCAAGACGGGTTCGCCGGCAGCGATTCCCCGGAAAGCGGAACCACTGCCGGCGACACCGGCGTCACTTGCGGAAGAAGCGTTCCCGCTGCCCGAGGCGGACCAGCTTGAGCCACTCGACGAACGCCTTCGGGTCGCGCCGCACGCCGAGGAAGTACAGCCCGAACCGGGCCAGCTCCAGCAGCCCCAGCTTGCGCATCCCCGGCTGGGAGAGCAGGTAGCCGCGGTTGCGGTAGGTGTAGTAACGCTTGACCGCGTTCTCCGGGTCCTGGGCGTGGAACCGGCCGCCCAGCATCGGCTTGAACTCGTCCGAGCCGTCCGGGTGCAGGTAGGCGACCTTCAGGCAGGTGCCGAAGGGCAGGCCGGTGCGCACCATCCGGCGGTGGATCTCCACCTCGTCGCCGCGGAAGAACAGCCGGTAGTCCGGCACGCCGATGACGTCGATCGTGGAGGCGCGGAACAGGGCGCCGTTGAACAGCGACGCGATGCCCGGCAGGAAGTCCGTGCCGAGGTCCTCGGTGCGGCGCTTCCAGGTCAGGCCGCGCCGCAGCGGGAACGCCAGCTTCTCCGGCCGGTCGATGTTCGACACGACCGGCGAGACCGCCGCCAGCTTCCGCTTCTCGGCCACGTCCAGCAGGACGGCCAGCACGGTCTCGTCCGCGGGGCGGCCGTCGTCGTCGGCGAGCCACAGCCAGTCGGCGCCCAGCGACAGCGCGTGCAGCATCCCGAGCGCGAACCCGCCGGCGCCGCCGAGGTTGCGGTGCGAGGCCAGGTACGTCGTCGGGATCGGGCACTGCGCGACGAGGTCGTCGACGGGCTGGTCCGGTCCGTTGTCCACGACCACCAGGTGGTCCAGCGGCCTGGTCTGCGACGCCAGCACCTTGAGCGAGTCGGCCAGCAGTTCACGCCGGTGGCGGGTCACGACGACCCCCACGACCGACCCCTTCGGCAGTGCGCTCACGGCCTACTCGCCACCGTTCCCGCTCAGGACCCGCGACTGGCCCACCCGGTCCAGGGTCTCCTGGCTCAGGTGCTCGTAGGGGTCGCGGCCCTTGTAGGCGGTCAGCACCTCGCGCAGACCGTCGTGCATCTTCACGCGGCCCTCGTCCATCCAGATCGCCGAGTCGCAGAACTCCACCAGGAACTCGTCCGAGTGGTTCGCGAACACCAGCAGGCCGGAGCGCTTGACCAGGTCCTTGAGCCGGTCGCGCGCCTTGGCCATGAACGCCGCGTCGACCGCGCCGATGCCCTCGTCGAGCAGCAGGATCTCCGGGTCGATCGAGGTCACCACGCCCAGCGCCAGCCGCACCCGCATACCCGTCGAGTAGGTGCGCAGCGGCATCTGGAGGTAGTCGCCCAGCTCGGTGAACTCGGCGATGTCGTCGACCCGCTTCTCCATCTCCCGCCGGCCCATGCCGAGGAAGAGGCCGCGGATCATGATGTTCTCGTACCCCGAGATCTCGGGGTCCATGCCGACGCCCAGGTCGAACACGGGCGCGACCTTGCCGACGATGCGCGAGCTGCCGCGCGTCGGCTCGTAGATGCCCGCCAGCAGCCGCAGCAGCGTGGACTTGCCCGCGCCGTTGTGGCCGACCAGGCCCACCCGGTCGCCGTGGCTGAGCGAGATGTTGATGTCGTGGAGCGCTTCGATTATCGGGACACGGCCCTCGGAGCCGATCTTGCCGCCGACCTTGCCCAGGGCGAGCTTCTTCAGCGACCTCGACTTGGCGTCGAAGATCGGGAAGTCGACCGAGGCGTTCCACACGTCGATGCTGACCATTGCTTACGGCCTCACTCAGACCCAGTAGGAGACGCGGGCACGGTAGTTGCGCAGCGCCAGGAGAGCCAGACCCCAGCCGACGACGGTGAAGCCACCGACGACGGCCCAGTGGTGCCAGCTCTGCTCGTGGCCGAGCAACGGGGCCCGGACGATCTCCAGGAAGTGGTAAAGGGGGTTCAGCTCGGCGATGAGGATGCGCCAGTCGCCGTTCGCGCCCACCTTGTTGAGCACCCCGGTGTGCCACACGATCGGCGTCATGAAGAACACCAGGTTGATGAAGCTGTGGACCACCGGCGGGATGTCGCGGAACCGCGTGCTGATGATGCCGAACAGCAGCGCGATCCAGACCGCGTTGACCGCGATCAGCAGGAACCCGGGGATGGCGAGCAGGATGCCCCAGCTGATGCCGGGGTGCATCTGCGGGTCGCCCTCCATGAAGTACGGGTGCGTCAGCTCCGGGAAGAAGATGACGAGCACGACCAGGTACACCACGAGGTTGTGGGCGAAGAACAGCACCTGGCGCCACACCAGGCGCAGCACGTGCACGCTGATCGGCGCCGGCAGGTGCTTGATCAGCCCCTCGTTCGCGATGAACACGTCCGTGCCCTCGGTCACGCACCCGACGATGAAGTTCCAGATCACGAAGCCGGCCGTCACGTACGGCAGGAAGGTGCTGATCTCCTGCCCGAACAGCGCCGAGTAGAGCAGGCCGAGCGCGAGCGCCGTGGTGCCCATCGAAATGGTGATCCACAGGGGCCCGATGACCGACCGGCGGTAGCGCTGCTTGATGTCCTGCCAGCCGAGGTGGCCCCACAGCTCGCGGTTGTTCCAACCCTCGCGCACGTCCGCGACCGCGCGGGCAAACGTGCGGGAGTTCGACGCGGGGGGCGCTGGGGGCCTTTCAGCCGTACTGGTGGGTTGCACGGGAGATGAGACTACCGGCGGCGTCTCGGCGGCTCGTCCCTGGTCGGTCACGGTGCGGTTACCGCCCCGTCGCCGGCTCGGGGACGTTCGTCACCCGGACGATCACCTGCTCGTGGTCGAACGTGTACCCCTCGTAGCGGAACTCGGTGCCGGTGCGCTCGACGTACTCCGTCCACGCCTTGTACTCGTGGTCGCGCCACCCCTGGTAGTTGAAGTACTCGTCGAACAGCACGACGCTGCCCGCGCGCAGCCGGGGGCCCACCAGGTCCAGGACGGTCTTCGTCGACGAGTACAGGTCGCAGTCGACGTGCAGGAACGCCACCTCGCCGGGGTGCTCGGCCAGGAAGCCCGGCAGGGTGTCGTCGAACCAGCCGGCGATCAGCTCGGCGCCCGGCACGTCCGGCAGCTCCTCGACGCCGAACGCGCCCGCGTCGAACCCGGTCCGCCACGCCTCGGGCAGCCCCACGAACGAGTCGAAGCCGTAGACGTCGTTGTCGGCGAGCGCCGAGGCGATGACCTTCAGCGTGGTGCCCGTGTAGACGCCGAACTCCAGCGCCATGCCCGGCCCCTCCGCCAGCGACACCGCGTGGGTCAGCGTCGCGTGCGGGTCGGGGAAGTGCGGTGCGGTCGGCATGCTCTCCAGGACGAACCCGGCGCTGTCCGCCGCCGCCTGCCGCTCGGCCGCGAACACCAGGTCGCGCCGCGCGCGGTGCTCGAAGCCCGCCGTGATCTCGGCCATCCGGTCGAAGCGCCGGTGGACGTCCTCGCGGAGCGCGCCCAGTTCGCCGCTGAGCGCGTCGAGCCTCCGGTTCTGCTCCTCGTGGTAGGGCGCGACGGCCTCGGCGACCGCGCGGAGGAGTTTGTCGCGGAGACCGCGCCTGACCCGGTCGGCCTGGAGGCTGCGGAGGACTCGGTCGAGCACCTGTACTGCTCCTCGGTGGTCAAGAGGGTGGTGGCTGTGGTGACCATCACCGTCCGGCACGGCGACCGGCTTGTAAAGCACCTGTTATCCGATCGCCGCGGACGGGGGTCCGGGCGATCCTGCCGCACCCGCCCCGCTCACAGGTACTGGCCCGTGCCCCGGATGTGCGGGCCCGCTTCGGCCTCCCCGGCGCCGGAACCGGCCGGCAGCGCCCGGCCGCGCATCTGCTCCAGCTGCACGCGCGCCGCCATCTGCTGGGCGAACAGGGCCGTCTGGATGCCGTGGAACAGGCCCTCCAACCAGCCCACCAGCTGCGCCTGCGCGATCCGCAGCTCGGCGTCCGAGGGCGTGCCCTCCTCCGTGAACGGCAGCGACAGCCGCTCCAGCTCGTCGCGCAGCTCCGGCGCCAGGCCGTCCTCCAGCTCGTCGATGGACCGCTTGTGGATCTCCTTCAGCCGGTTCCGGCTGGCCTCGTCCAGGGGGGCGGCGCGCACCTCCTCCAGCAGCTGCTTGATCATCGTGCCGATCCGCATGACCTTCGCCGGCTGCTCCACCAGGTCCGTCACGTCCTGGCCGCCCGGCTCGCCGCCGGCCGGCACGCGCGCGGCGCCCACCGGGGTGCCGTCCGGACCGACCACCACCACGTGCCGCTCGTTCTCCGCCTCGTTCATGCCCACCATCCTGGCCCGATCAGGTGGTCGCCGCCGAACCGGGTCGCGGATCGGGCACCGGACCCCCGGCCCCTGCTGTCGCGCCCGCAGGCGTCCTCCGTACGGTGTGCGGCATGGCGTTCGACGTCGCACGAGTCCGCGGCCTCTTCCCCGCGCTCGGCGACGGCTGGGTTCATCTGGACGCTCCTGCGGGGATGCAAGTACCCGAACAGGTGGCCACGGCCGTCTCCACCGCGCTGCGCGCACCCGTCTCCGGGCCGGGTGGCATATTCCCCGCCTCGCAACGCGCCGAGGCCATCGTCGACGCGGCCCGGCGGGCCGTGGCCGACCTGGTCGGCGCCGACCCGGCCGGCGTCGTCCTCGGACCCAGCTCCGCGGTGCTGCTCCAGCGGCTCGCCGAAGCCCTGTCCGACGGCTGGTTCCTCGGCGACGAGGTCGTCGTGTCCCGGCTGGACCACCCGACCAACATCAACCCGTGGCAGCGGGCCGCGCAGCGCACCGGCAGCGTCGTGCGCTGGGCCGAGGTCGACATCGAGACGTGCGAGCTGCCCGCCTGGCAGTACGACGACCTGGTCACGCCCCGGTGCAAGCTGGTCGCGGTGACCGCCGCGTCCGGGTCCGTCGGCACCCGGCCGGACCTGCGCAAGATCGCCGAGTCCGCCCGCCGCGCCGACGCCCTGGTCGTCGTCGACGCCTCCTCGGCCGCGCCGTTCGTGCCGCTCGACATCCGGTCGATGGGCGCCGACGTGGTCGCCGTGTCGGCCAACAACTGGGGCGGCCCGCCGGTCGGCGCCCTGGTGTTCCGCGACCCGTCGATGCTCGACCTGCTGCCGTCGGTCGCCGTCGAACCCGGCGCGCGCGGCCCCGAGCGGCTGGAGCTCGGCCCCCACGCCTACCCGCTGCTGGCGGGCCTCGTCGCCTCGGTGGAGTACCTGGCCGGGCTGGACGACGCGGCGGTGGGTCCCCGAAGGGAGCGCTTGCTCACGTCCCTGGGTTCGGTCAAGGCTTACCAGGCGGGTCTGCTGGCTAACCTCATCAACGAACTGCGGTCGCTCCGTCACGTCATGGTGATCGGGGACGCCATGCGGCGCGTGCCGGCGCTGGCGTTCACGGTGGCCGGGGTGAAGGCGACCGACGGCGTCGAGCACCTGTCCGAGCGAGGGGTCTGCGCGTTCGCGGACTCCGGGCAGCACGGCGTCTTCTCGGTGCTGGGGGTGGGCGAGGTCGGCGGGGCGATCCGCGTCGGGCTCGCGCACTACACGAACGCGGTCGAGGTGGACGAGCTCGTGCGGGCGGTCGCCGAGCTGGGGTGAGGTGGAGGCCGGGCTTGGACGACCTGCTGTCGCGCGAACTGGCCGACGTAGCCGCACTCCACCGCCTGGCCCCGCTGATGTCGGAGTACCTGCCGAACACCGCGCACGAGCTGCGCCCCGCCGCCCTGGCCGCCGTCGTCGACGAGGTCCTCCTCGGCTCGCGCACGGTCCTCGTCGAGTGCGGCAGCGGCGCGTCGTCGGTCGTCCTGGCCCGCCTCCTGGCGCGGCGCGGCTTCGGCCACCTGCTGTCGGTGGAGCACGACGAGCGCACCGCCGCGTTCGTGGCCAGCCAGCTCCGCCGGGAGGGCCTGGGCCACGTGGCGCGCGTCGTCCACGCCCCGCTGGCCCCGCACCCGGCGGCGCTCGGCAGCGCCCACTGGTACGACCCGCAGCTGGTGCACGACGAGGTGTCGTACTACGTGGAGCGCTACGGCCTCGTCGACCTGCTGCTGGTGGACGGCCCCCTGCTCGGCGACGCCCGCTACCCGGCCCTCCCGGTCTTCCGGGGCGTGCTGGCGCCGGGCGCGGCGGTCCTGGTGGACGACGCCGAGCGCCCGGGCGAGCAGACCGTGCTGGTCAGGTGGGCGGAGGAGTTCTCCCTGCGCTTCCGCCCCACCCCCCGCACCTCCCTGGCCACCGCCACCGCCCTGAACTGACCGCGCCCCCGACGCCCCCGCGAGTCCTGCGTTCGCGTCCCGCGAGTCCTGCGCTCCCGCCCCGCGAGTCATGCGTTCGCGACCCGCGAGTCCTGCGTTCGCGACCCGCGAGTCCGACGCTCATGACCGGCGAGTCCTGCGTTCGCGACCCTCGGGTCAGACCTCCAGCACCACCTTGCCGAACACCTCGCCGTCCTCCAGCGCACGGTGCGCGTCCGCCGCCCGCTCGATCGGCAGCACGCGGTCCACCACCGGCTTCACCCGGCCGTCCGCGATCATCGGCCACAGGTGCTCCCGCACCTCGGCCACGATCCGCCCCTTGCCGTTGCGCCCCTCCACCGGCCGGAACCGCAGGCCCGTCCCGCTGATCGACCCGCGCTTCGCCAGCAGCTTGCCGATGTTCAGCTCGCCCTTCACGCCGCCCTGCATGCCGATCACCACCAGGTGCCCGTCCGGCGCGAGCACGTCGACGTTGCGCCCCAGGTACGCGGCGCCCATGTTGTCCAGCACCACGTCCGCCGCGCCGACCACCTCGACGAAGTCCTGCTCGCGGTAGTTCACCAGCACGTCCGCGCCCAGCTCCGCGCACCGCGCCAACCTGGCCGACGACCCCGCCGTCACCGCGACCCGCGCGCCCAGCGCCTTGGCCACCTGGATCGCGTGCGTGCCGATCCCGCCCGCGCCGCCGTGCACCAGGAACGTCCCGCCCGCCTCCAGGCCGCCCAGCATCACGACGTTCGACCACACCGTGCACGCCACCTCGGGCAGCGACGCGGCCGTGACGAGGTCGACGCCGCCGGGCACCGGCAGAAGCTGCGCGGCCGGCACGACGACCCGCTCCGCGTACCCGCCGCCGGCGAGCAGCGCGCACACCTCGTCGCCGACGGCCCACCCCCCGACGCCCTCGCCGACCGCCTCCACCGTGCCCGAGCACTCCAGCCCGAGCACGTCCGACGTGCCCTTCGGCGGTGGGTAGTGGCCCTGCCGCTGGAGCAGGTCGGCCCGGTTCACGGCGGTCGCCGCCACCCGGAGCAAGACCTCGCCGGGACCGGGTTCGGGGTCCCGAACCTCTCCCCACACGAGCACGTCGGGGCCGCCGGGTTCACGAATGGTGATCGCGCGCATGCCGCCGACGTTAATCCGGTCGCGCCGCACCCGCGAGATCGTCACCATCCACGGGCATGGACCACTGGCCCTTCGCGGACCTGGTACTCCGCACGCCGCGCCTCGAACTGCGGCCCGACGACGACGCCGGCCTGCGCGAACTGGTCGACGCGACCCTGCGCGGCATCCACCCGCCGGGTTACATGCCGTTCGGCGTGGGCTGGACCGACGCGCCCCGGGAACGGCTGGGGATCGCCACGCTCCAGCACTACTGGGGCGCGCGGGCGAGGCTGTCCGCCGCGAGCTGGACGCTGAACTTCCTGGTGCGGCTGGACGGCCGGGTCATCGGCACGCAGGGCCTGGGCGCCGACGACTTCGCCGTGCTGCGCGAGGTGACCAGCGGGTCGTGGCTGGAGATGGCGCACCAGGGCAGGGGGTACGGCACCGAGATGCGCGCGGCCGTGCTGCTGTTCGCCTTCGACCACCTCGGCGCGCTGGTCGCTCGGTCGAGCGCGTTCGACGACAACCTGCGGTCGCACGGCGTGAGCCGCCGGCTCGGGTACCGCCCGGACGGCACGTTCCGGCAGGTGCGCCGGGGCGAAGCGGCCCGGCAGACCCGGCTGGTGGTGACGGCCGAGGAGTTCCGCCGACCCGACTGGCGGCTCGACGTGAAAGGCGTCACGCCGTGCTTGCCCCTGCTCACAGGGCGAGAACCCGTCGATTGACGGATTGCTTTCACGGGGTTGCTTTGTGAGGGTTCGGCAACCGAGTGAAGGGGAACTCGATCATGTCAGGTAGAACCGGGATCCGACGGGCGGCCGTGCTGGCCGCGTCCGCGTCCCTCGCACTGGTCGCCGTGCCGACCGCGGGTGCGGCACCGTCCGGGCTCGACGGGCCCCAGTTGGCCAAGAAGCTCACCAAGAACGTCACGCTGGAAGGGGTCAACCGCCACCTGATCGCGTTCCAGCGCATCGCCGACCGCAACGACGGCAACCGCGCGGCCGGCACGCCCGGCTACGACGCGAGCGTCGACTACGTCGCGGGCAAGCTGCGCGGCGCCGGCTTCGACGTGTCCACGCCGGAGTTCACCTACCCGGTGCAGATCACCGACGCGGCCGTGGCCAAGGTCGGCACCACGACGTACGAGAACATCCCGCTGGAGTTCTCGCCGCAGACGCCCGCGGGCGGCGTCACCGGCCCGCTGCGCGTCGTCCCCGAGGACGGCACCCCGGGCTGCGAGGCGACCGACTTCGCGGGCCAGGACTTCACCGGCTCGATCGCCCTGATCCGCCGCGGCGCGTGCACGTTCGACATCAAGCACCGCAACGCCGCCGCCGCGGGCGCCATCGCCGTGGTCATCGCCAACAACGTGCCGGACGCCAAGCTGTCCGGCGTGACGCTCGGCGCGCCCGGCGTCGTGCCGACCGGCGGCGTGACCCAGGCCGACGGCACCGCCCTCGCGGGCCGCGCCGGCCAGCCGGTGACGGTCGACCTCCGGTACCACGAGGAGGACCGGATCTCGCGCAACGTCATCGCGCAGACCAAGACCGGCCGCAAGGACAACGTCGTGTTCGCCGGCGCCCACCTCGACAGCGTCGAGAACGGCGCGGGCATCAACGACAACGGCACCGGCTCGGCCGGTCTGCTGGAGACCGCGCTCCAGCTCGGCGGCAAGCCGAAGGTGGAGAACGCGGTGCGCTTCGGCTGGTGGGGCGCGGAGGAGCTGGGCCTCGTCGGCTCGACGGAGTACGTGCGGTCGCTGTCGTTCGAGCAGCAGCTGGACATCGCGCTGTACCTGAACTTCGACATGATCGGCTCGCCGAACGCGGGCTACTTCGTCTACGACGGCGACGACTCCGACGCCGTCGGCGCCGGTGCGGGTCCGTACGGCTCCGGGCAGATCGAGCAGGCGTTCGTCGACTACCTGGAGACCGAGAAGAAGATCGCCACCGAGGGCACCGACTTCACGGGCCGCTCGGACTACGGCGAGTTCATCGCGAACGGCATCCCCGCCGGCGGCCTGTTCACCGGTGCCGAGGTCCTCAAGACCGAGGCCCAGGTGGCGAAGTGGGGCGGCACCGCCGGTGTCGCGTACGACCCGAACTACCACGGTCCGGGCGACAACCTCGGCAACGTGGACCGCAAGGCCCTCGACCGGAACTCCGACGCCCTCGCCTGGGTCACCGCGTCGTACGCCATCAGCACGGAGGACGTGAACGGCGTCCCGTCACGCGCCAAGCGCGCCGACGTCCGCGCGGCGGCCAAGACGCGCGCCCTGCACGTCGAGCACCACACGCACGCCGAAACCGCCTGACCCTAGGGGTTTCACCACGAGGGCCGGTCCTCCTCCGAGAGGGCCGGCCCTCGCCGCGCGCCGGGCGTCCTCGAACACCGGGCCGGCCTGGTTCTTCGTCATCGCGAGGACCCGGGTGTGCGGCAGTGCAGGCCCACGACGAACGGACCCGCTCACGCACCCACTACCGCGAGAGGGGGCGCGGCCGGTCCCGGGAGACCCGCCGCACCCCCTCCGACCTGCGGAAGCGGAGGGATTTGAACCCCCGGACGGTTGCCCGTCTCCCGCTTTCAAGGCGGGTGCATTCGGCCGCTCTGCCACGCTTCCCGGTGTGCCGCAGCAGGCTACCCGTCCACCGACCTCAGGTGCGTGATGACCCGGTCGAAGACCTTCGCCACCACCTCCTGGTCCGCCCTCGGCAGCAGGTCGATCATGTGCGTCCGCACGCCCTCGACGTGGGTGGGCGCGGCGCGCTCCAGCAGGGCCATGCCCTGGTCGGTCAGCTCGGCGAACACGCCCCGACCGTCTTCCGGGCACTCGCGCCGCCGCAGGAGGCCGTCCCGCTCCATCCTCGCGACCTGGTGGGAGACGCGGCTCTTGGACGACGCCACGTCATCCGCCAGCTGCGACATCCGCATCCGCTTGCGGGGGCGTTCGGACAGGCGCACCAGGACCTCGTAGTCGGCCAGCGAGAGCCCGTGGCGGTCCTGGAGTTCGCGGTGCAGGCGGTCGGCGAGCATGGCCGCCCCCACCACGTAGTTGCGCCACGCGCGCATCTCCCCGTCATCCAACCAACGCGGTTCGTGATCGGTCACCCCACCAGGCTATGCCGCGCACATCTCCGTTAACGGACGATCCACCCGGACGTCTGGTGCACGCCGCTTCCGGGAGGCAAACTCCTCCGCCGTAGTGCGCCCTCCTACCGGGGCGCAGCCAGGGAGGACCCCCACATGACCCCGTCGAGTCGCACCGCACGCCGCACGGTCGCGCTCGCGGTGACCGCCGCCGCCGCACTGGCGGTCACCGTCGCGCAATCCCCCGCACAGGCCGACAACAAGCCGTCACGCACGGTGGACGTCCGGCTGATCGGCATCAACGACCTGCACGGCAACATCGAGCCCCCGACCGGCTCGTCGGGCCGGGTCACGCTGTCGGACGGCACCGTGGTCGAGGCCGGTGGCGCCGCGTACAACGCGACGCACATCAAGAAGCTCCAGGCCGAGGTGAAGAACTCGGTCATCGTCGGCCAGGGCGACCTGATCGGCGCCTCGCCGATCGTGTCGGCGCTGTTCCACGACGAGCCGACGATCCAGGTCCTCAACCAGGTCGGCATGGACACCACCGCCGCCGGCAACCACGAGTTCGACGAGGGCTACCGGGAACTGCTGCGCGTGCAGAAGGGCGGGTGCCACCCCGTCGACGGCTGCCAGTTCACCGACACCTACAAGGGCGCGGACTTCCCGATCCTCGGCGCCAACGTCACGCTCGCCAAGAACGGCCTGCCGGCCCTGCCGCCGTTCTGGGTCGAGTTCCGCGACGGCGTCCCGATCGGCTTCATCGGCATGCCGCTGAAGGACGTGCCGATCCTGGTCGACCCGAACGGCATCAAGGAGCTGCAGTTCGGCGACGAGGTCGCCGCCGCCAACCGGTACGCGGACCTGCTGAACTGGCTCGGCGTGAAGTCGATCGTGCTGCTGATCCACCAGGGCGACAGCACGAGCGGCGGCGGCCCGGACGACTGCCGCACGGTCGAGGGCGGCCCCGGCCGCTCGATCGCCGAGCGGGTCAGCCCGAAGATCGACGCGATCTTCTCCGGCCACAGCCACCAGCACTACAACTGCACGGTCACCGACCCGGCCGGCAACCCGCGCCCGTTCATCGAGGGCCTGGCGTTCGGCCGCGAGCTGTCCGTCGTCGACCTGAAGATCGACAAGCGGACCCGCGAGGTCGTGCGGAGCGCCACGGTGGCGCGCAACAGGGTCGTCACCAAGGACGTCACCCCGGACCCGGAGATCCAGTCGATCATCGACCTGGCCAAGTCGAAGTCCGGCCCGATCGCGAACCGCCCGGTGGGCACGATCGCGGCGGACGTCCCGCGCGCGCAGAACCCGGCGGGCGAGTCGCCGCTGGGCAACCTGATCGCGGACTCGCAGCTCGCCGCGACGCGGGGCAACGGCGCGGTCCTCGCGCTGATGAACCCGGGTGGCGTGCGCGCCGACCTGACGTACGCCTCCTCGCCCGCGGGCGAGGGCAACGGCGTCGTCACCTACGGCGAGGCGTTCACCGTGCAGCCGTTCGGCAACATCCTCCAGACGGTCACGCTGACCGGTGTGCAGGTCAAGGCCGCGCTGGAGCAGCAGTGGCAGGTCGTCAACGGCGCGACGCGGCAGATCGTGCTCCAGCCGTCGAAGGGCCTGACCTACTCCTGGTCGGCGTCCGCCCCGATCGGCTCGAAGGTGTCGAACGTCGTGCTCAACGGCGCGCCGCTCGACCCGGCCGCGAGCTACCGAGTGACGATCAACAGCTTCCTCCAGGGCGGCGGTGACGGCTTCAGCGCCTTCACCGGCGGCACCGCGATCACCGGTGGCGGCATCGACCTGGACGCGTTCGCGGCCTACCTGACCGCGAACCAGGGCACCGTCCCGCCGGCGCTGGACCGCATCACCACCACGCCGTGACGACGCGCGCGGTGGGCGTCCCGGACGTGAAGGGGCGCCCACCGCGCGAGCACCCGCCACCCGGGCACCCGCCGTACGAACACCCACGGTGAATTCCGTTTCACCAGTTCAGGGCGTTGCCGAGGGGTTGCGGCCGGGGCCGATCAAGCGCATGCTCGGAACAGGACCTGCCACCGGCGGACACCTCAGCAGCACCGCCGGCGGCACGCCCGGAAGGGGTAGGTGGTGCGGTGCAGACAAGTCCTCGCAGTGACGATCCGCGCACGACCGCGACCCCGCGGGCGGAACGGGCCAGACCGTCCCGCACGTGACCACAGCGGTCGACGAGGGTCCGGGCACGCGCTGCCGCAGGCAGCCTCGACGTGCTTGACGCTGTTGACCCGGGTTGTCCAGGCGCAGTCTCCACCGTCGGCGCCGACCGAGGTCCACGCCACCTCGTCACCAGCGGTTTCGTCGCTTCCACTAGTGGGAAAACCCGGGTGCGGTGCCCCGACGTCGGGCCCCGCACCCGGGGCCTGCTGTTGTGCGGCTCCAGTGGGCCCCCCTTGGTTGGAGGACGCGGTGCAGTTCAACGAGGACGCCGAGCTCGACACGTCACAGGTCAACGACCAGCGCGGCGTCGGTGGACGCGTCGCCCTGGGCGGCGGTGGCCTGGGCATCGTGGGCCTGATCCTGTACTTCGTGCTCTCGCAGCTCGGCGGTGGCGGCGGCATCCCGCTGCCCTCCGGTTCCGGGTTCGGCGACGTCGGCCAGGACCAGCAGGTCGGGTCCGAGGCCATCAAGGAGAAGTGCAAGACCGGCGCGGACGCCAACCGCGAGGCGGACTGCCGGGCGGTCGCCTTCATCAACTCGATCCAGGGCTACTGGACCGACCAGTTCGCGCGGTCCGGCCGCACCTACCAGCAGGCGCAGACCAACTTCTTCTCCGGCGGCGTGCAGACCCGCTGCGGCAACGCGACGTCGGCCACCGGGCCGTTCTACTGCCCGGCCGACGCCCAGGTCTACATCGACCTGACCTTCTACCAGGAGCTCCGGCAGAAGTTCGGCGCCGAGGGCGGCCCGTTCGTCGAGGCGTACATCCTGGCCCACGAGTACGGCCACCACGTGCAGAACATGCTCGGCACGTCCGACCGCGTCGGCCAGGAGTCCGGCCCGACGTCGGGTTCGGTGCGGCTGGAACTCCAGGCCGACTGCTACGCGGGCGCCTGGGCGAACCACGCGCAGTCCGTGCCCACGGCCTCCGGCAAGCCGCTGATCAGCGGCATCACCCAGGACGACGTGAACGCGGCGCTGGACGCGGCGGCGCGCATCGGCGACGACTACATCCAGAGCGAGCTGGGCGGCGGCCGGGTCGACACGACCCAGTTCACGCACGGCTCGTCGGCGCAGCGCCAGAAGTGGTACACGACCGGCTACGAGAGCGGCGACCCGGCGCGCTGCGACACGTTCGGCACCGACAACCTGGGCTGACCCGGCACCGACGACCCGGGCCGACCCGGCGGCGCTCACCCCGGGCCGATCCGCCTACCCCTCGGTCAGCACCTTCGAGCAGCGGGCGAGGAGCGCGCGCAGCGTGGCGCGCTCCTCCTCGGTGAACTCGTCGGCGAGCCGCCGCTCGATCGCCGACGCGCGCTCGTCCGCGACCTCGAACGCCCGCCGGCCGGCCTCGGTCAGGCGGGTCTCCAGCACGTTGCGGTGCACCTCGTGCGGCACGCGGGCGATCAGCTCCGCCGACTCCAGGTTGCGCAGGACCGTGGTCATCGTCTGCGGCGTCACGCGGCAGCGGCGGGCCAGCTCCGCGGCGGACACGCCGGGGTGGTCGGTCAGCACCAGCAGCGCCGCGTACTGCGCCGCGGTCAGGCCCGCGGGCCGCACGGCCTGCTGCTTGAGCAGCATCAGCTCGTGCTCGACCCGCTTCACGTCGCCGCCCAGGCGCTCCTCCAACGGCATGCCCATGCGCCGATCGTAAAGCGCGTTGACGAGTATCAGAGGTCTGATCTAACTTCGTGCACGTACTCATACACGTGAACGGAGCACCATGCGTCTCCTGATTTCCTCCCTGCTCGTGCTGGTCGCGCTCGCGGCACCCGTGCGGGCGCACCCGTCACCGGACGTCGTCACCGGCCGCTCGGCCGCGCTGCACCCCGAGGGCATCGCCTGGGACCCGCTGCGGCACGCGTTCCTGCTCGGCTCGACCCATCGGGGCACCGTCGAGGTCGTCGGGCGCGGCACCACCCGCACCCTGGTGAGCGACCCCCGCATGGTGTCCGCGTTCGGCGTCCACGTCGCCGGCGGTCGCCTCTACGTCGCCCACGCGGACATCGGCCTGGGCGCGCGCTCCACGCCGGCCACCACCTACCGGTCGTCCGGCCTCGGCGTGTTCGACCTCGCCACGGGCCGCCCGCTGCACGTCGTCGACCTCGCCATCGGCCCCGGCCGGCACAGCGCCAACGACGTCGCCGTCGACCCGGCCGGCACCGCCTACGTGACCGACCCGTCGTCCGACGCGCTGTACGCGGTGGACCGCCGGGGCCGGGCGCGCGTCCTCGTCCGCGACCCGAGGTTCGGCAGCGGCACCATCGGCCTCAACGGCATCGCCTGGCACCCGGCGGGTTTCCTGCTGACCGTCCGCTACGACACCGGCGCCCTGTTCGCGGTGTCCCGCGCCGGGCTGGTCACCGAGGTGGCCACCGACCGCGCGCTGGTCGGCGGCGACGGCATCGCGCTCCGCCCGGACGGCTCGCTCGTCGTCGTCACCAACGCGCTGGCCGCGCCGGGCGAGGCGGCGGTCACCGTGCTGCGGTCCGCCGACGGCTGGCGCACCGCCCGCACGACCGCGCGCACCGCGCCGTGGCCGGACGACGAACCCACGACGGTCACCCGTTCCCCGCACGGCGAGTACGTCGTGGACGGAGACCTCGGACCGCTGGTCACCGGCACCGGGCTGTCCGACGCGCACGTGCTGAGGAGGTTCCGCGACACCCCCGCCCGGTGAGCGGTCCGCGGCCGGGGCCGACGACCCGCGGGGACGGCCGAGGGGGCCGGGCCGGTGTCGGGATTCCCACACCGCGCCCCGCCCGACGCGGTGTTAGCGTCCGCTGACGACCGCGAGAGCAGGGGAGAGTGGGCTTGTGACGACGCTGGAGGCGATCCTCGTCGTCCTGGCCGGGGTCTTCGCCGGCGGCATCAACACCGTGGTCGGGTCCGGCACCCTCGTCACGTTCCCGGTCCTGCTCGCCGTCGGCTACCCGCCCGTCGTGGCGAACGTCTCCAACAGCCTCGGCCTCGTGCCCGGCTCGCTCAGCGGCGCGTGGGGCTACCGGCGCGAGCTGGTCGGCCAGGCCGGCCGGGTCAAGCGGCTGCTGCCCGCGTCGGTCCTCGGCGCGGTCGTCGGGGCCGTGCTGCTGGTGGTGCTGCCCGAGGACGCGTTCTCCGCGATCGTCCCGGTGCTGATCGCCGTCGCCCTCGTGCTGGTGATCGCCCAGCCGTGGCTCAACCGCAAGCTCGCCGAGCGCGAGCGCCAGGAGCACGGCGGCGTCGCCCTGTGGGTCGGCGTGTTCCTCGCGGGCATCTACGGCGGCTACTTCGGCGCCGCCCAGGGCGTGCTGGTGATGGGCCTGATGGGCGTGCTGATGAGCGAGCACATCCAGCGGATGAACGCCCTGAAGAACGTGCTGACCGCGTTCGTGAACCTCGTCGCGGGCATCCTGTTCATCTTCATCGCCGACGTGGCGTGGCTCGCCGTGCTGCTGCTCGCCCTCGGCTCGGTCGTCGGCGGCCAGATCGGCGCCAAGGTCGGCCGCCGACTCCCACCAGCCGCGCTGCGCGCGGTGATCGTGGTGGTGGGAGTCGTGGCCATCGTGCAGATCCTGGCGCGCTAGCCCGCGAACGAGCGCGCCGCCGCGAGGAACGCGTCGTTCTCCGCGGGCTCGCCGACCGTCACCCGCGCGCCGTCGCCCGCGAACGCCCGCACCACCACCTTGTGCCCGAGGCAGTGCTCGTTGAACGCCTCCGTGCGCTCGCCCAGCGGCAACCACACGAAGTTCGCCTGCGACTCGGGCACCTCGAACCCGGCGGCCACCAGCGCGTCGCGCACCCGCGCCCGCTCCGCCACGACCGCCCGGCAGCGCTCCATCAGCTCGTCCTCGGCGTCCAGCGACGCGAGCGCCGCCACCTGCGCCAGCGCGTTCACGCTGAACGGCACGTAGACCTTGCGCAGCGTGTCGGCCACCGCGGGCGAGGCCACCGCGTACCCGACGCGCAGCCCGGCCAGGCCGTACGCCTTGGAGAAGGTGCGCAGCACGGCCACGTTGTCCCGGCCCGCCGCCCACATCCGCTTGGCCAGCTCCACGCCGTCCGGCACGTCCGCGCGGTCGACGAACTCCTTGTACGCCTCGTCGAGCACCACCAGCACGTCCGACGGCACCCGCTCGACGAACCGCTCGATCTCCGCCTCGGTCAGCGCGGTGCCGGTCGGGTTGTTCGGGTTGCACACGAACACCAGCCGCGTGGCCGGGGTGATCGCGTCGGCCATCGCGTCCAGGTCCAGCCCGTGGCCCGCGGTCAGCGGCACCCTGGTCTGCTTCGCGCCCACGACCGCGGTGACGAGGGGGTAGGCCTCGAACGAGCGCCAGGCGAACACCACCTCGTCGGCCTCGGTGCAGGTGGCCTGCACGAGCTGCTGGCACAGCGTGACGGAGCCGCAGCCCACCGCCACCCGGTCGACGGGCACGCCCAGCTTGCCCGCCAGGCGCGCCACGAGGTCGGTGGCGGCGGTGTCGGGGTAGCGGTTCACGGCGGTGGCCGCGTCCGCGATCGCCCGCACCACGCTGGGCAGCGGTCCGGCCGACACCTCGTTGCTGGCCAGCTTGATCGCGCCGGGGATGGTTTTGCCGGGGACGTAGCTGGGCAAGGACACGAGGTCGGCACGGGTTCGCACGGTCATCCAAGGGCTCCCTTCGGGGTTCTGCCGCACGGTAACCCCTGTTGGGGCCCGATGGGCACACCCGCCGTCCGGCAGCTCACGTTGACTGGCGTTCACCCCCACGTGGAAGGGTTGCCGCATGACACCTACCCGCACCGAGACGATCTCCCTCACCGACGGCCGCGAGCTGACGCTGACCGTCGCCGAGCCGGAGAACGCCGTCCGCGGCGGCCTCGTCGTGCTGCACGAGGCACGCGGCGTGACCGACACCGTCCGGGGTCTGGTGGGCACGCTGGCCGAGGAGGGGTGGCTGGCGGTCGCGCCGCACCTCTACGACGAGGTGTCCGGCGACGAGGCCCCGGCCAAGGTCAGCGGCCTGTCGGGCGAGGACGTGCTGGCGGACACCGACGTCGCGTTCGTCTGGCTGGGGCAACGCGGCGTGAGCCCGGACCGCATGGGTGTCATGGGCTTCGACCTGGGCGGATCGGTCGCGATGGTCGTTGCGGGAAGCCGAACCATCGGCGCGGCGGTCACCGTGGGTGGCGGCGGCATCCTCGAACCGCTCTCGGCCGGCCTCCCGTCGCTGGTGGAGGTCGCGGAGGAGCTGACGTGCCCCTGGCTGGGCCTCTACGGCGACGACGACGCCGAGATCCCGGTCAGCGACGTGGACAAGCTGCGCGACGCGGCGGCGGCGGCGCCGGTGGCCACCGACGTCGTCCGGTTCGCCCGCACCAGCCACCGCTTCGACACCACGCCCGAGGCGAGCGCGGAGGCGTGGCAGCGGGCGTTGAACTGGTTCGACTCGCACCTGCGTTAAGGGTCTTGTCGGAGGCTTGGAACCGAACGGCCTTCCCGGTACATCTAAGGGGAGCGTCCGGAACGCCTGATTCGGTCGCCGGTGGCTAACGCGCGGTACGGCTGCGGCGAATCGCAGTGCAGGGGGTAGTTGATGAGCGACGGGAACACGGTCAACCTGACGGCGGGTGCACCGACGGTGCAGGTCCCGCCGGGTTTCACGCCGTCCGCGGTACCACTACCCGCGCCGGTCGCACCACCCGCGCCGGCCGCCCCGGTCGCCGACCCCGGCGCGACCGTGACGCTGCCCGCGCCCGTGACGCTGCCGGCGACCGCCGGACCGGTGGCCGCGCCGGTGGTCGCGGAGAGCTTCGCGAAGGCCGCGCAGACCGACCTCGACAAGGCCAACGTCGCGCTCGACGCGGTGGACAAGGGCGCCGTCCAGCTCGACCTGGACAAGCAGGGCGTCGACGACCTGCTCAAGCTGATCTCGCAGGCGCGCGGCCTGGTCGACACCGTGCACAGCAGGGCGGTCAACAACCTCGACGTCGAGCTGAAGTTCGGCAACAACTGGGTGAGCGACGCGATCAGCAGGCGGCTCCGCGAGGTCGCGGTGGGCAACGAGGAGTCGGCGGTCAACGTGATCGGCGACTTCATGCAGGTCCTCTTCGAGGTCGAGGAGACCATCCGCGAGGCCGCGCGCAACCTGGAGGAGGCCGACGACGAGGCGGCGGACGCCTTCGGTGCCGCGGGGGAGGCTAAGGGCTGATGGGCGACAACAAGCACGGCGGTCACGGCGGCGGTCACCACGGTGGCGGCAACGGCGGCCACGGCGGTGGTGGCCACAACGGCAACCACAACGGCAACCACAACGGCGGCCACGGCCAGGGGCACGGCGGCGGTGGTCACGGTGGTGGTCACCACGGCGGTCACGGCGGTGGCGGCCACGAGGGCGGTCGCGAGAAGCCGACCGACCTCGGCCAGAAGGTCGACTGGATGACCTACAGCCACCAGCAGCTGTGGGAGATGGTCAACACCGGCGTCGACCTCAAGGCCGCGGGCAGCGCCCAGGCCGACTGGGCGACCGTCGGCAAGGCGCTCGGCGAGGTGCAGGAGCTGCTGGCCCTGGCCATCAGCCGGTCCGCCCAGGCGTGGGAGGGCGGCACGGCCGACCGCGCCCGCGAGGCGCTGGAGTCGGTCGAGAAGTGGGCGCTGAACACCAGCGAGCACGCCGACAACGTGGCCAAGTGCATCGCCACCGAGATCGAGCACGTGCAGACGGCGCGCGAGATGATGCCGCCGCCCGCGCCCGCCCCGCCGGCCGTCACGCCGGTCGAGGGCGCGACCGGGACCCCCGTCGCGACCCCGGTGGCCACCCCGACCCCCGTCGCCACGACGCGCTCGCCGTTCGTCAACGAGGTCGCCGCGCCGGTGGGCCACGACGCGCTGACGCCCACCGAGCGGGGCATCGGCACCCCGCGCCTCGGCGGTCAGCACGGGACCGGCGCGTTCGTCGGCATCGACACCATCGCCGCGCCCGCGGTCGACTCGGTCGTCGCCGCCGACGCGGGCCACCGGCAGGCCGCCGAGGTCATGGCGCTGTTCCAGCAGAACTCCTACGCGGTCGACCGGACCGTGCCCTCGTTCGCGCCGCCGGTCAACCCCGTCGCGCCGCCCCCGCCGCCGCCCGTGGTGGTGACCGGCGGTCCGGTCACCGCCCCGTCCGCGCAGGACGGCGTCGCCACCGGCGGTCCCGTCGCGGTCAACAACCAGCAGCAGCACCAGCAGCAGGGCAACCAGCAGCGCCCCGGCGGCGGGCAGCAGGCGTTCGGCCGCGGCGGGTTCGCGGGCGCGCGCGGCGGCTACGGCGGCGGGCGCGGCGGCGGGCCGGTCCCCGTCGGCCCGGTCGGCGGTGGCGGCGGCGGCGCGGGCAGCCCGCTCAGCGCGCCCGGCACCACCAGCGGCACCCTCGGCGGTGACCGCGGCTCCGGCTCCGGCACCCCCGGCAGCGTGACCAGCACGTTCCAGGCGCCGAAGTCCGTCACGCCGCAGGCGGGCATGATCGGCGCGGCACCCATGGCGGCCCCGCCGCCCGTCGCCGGTGGTGGCGTCGGCGGTGAGCGCGACCACAACCGCCCGAACTACCTGGAGGACGACGAGAACGTGTTCGGGCTGGACAACAAGGCAGCACCCCCGGTGATCGGCCTGTGACCGAGCGCATCTTCCGGCTCAGCGAAGTGGAGTTCTTCCTGCTCTGGCAGGCCGTCCACCGCGACGCCCACCCGGTACCGCTCGGCACCAGGCACTTCGGGCACACCCAGGCCGAGCGCGCCCGCCTGGTCGAGTCGGCGTCCCGCGACCTCGCGTCGCGGGGCTACGGCACCGTCCAGCGGCCCGACGAGGAGCTGTACGGGTACCTGCGCGGCCTCGCCGAGTTCGAGGTCGGCCTGGAGGTCTTCTTCACCCTGCGCGGCGCCCGGGCGCGCGGCCTGGCCACCGCCGCGTGGCACGGCGCGTTCGCGGGCCGGCTCGGCGACCAGGTGCAGGTGACCGGCTTCCGGCCCACCGCCCTCGCCGCCACCACGGTCAACACCCTGCCGCCCGCGCCGCCCGGCACCGGCCGGTCCGTCAACGTGCGCTGGGACGACTACCTGGCCGCGGGCCGGGCGGGCGAGTCCGACGGCAGCGAGGGGTTCCTCGACGTGCTGCGCGGCGTCGGCCTGCGCGAGCCGGAGGCGAACACCCTGATGCGCGCCGTGGTCTCGCGCAGCGGCGGCGGGCAGGTCGGCGTCATCGCCCGCAACCGCGCCGGCTACCTGCACCCGACGGGCGCGGTCGTGTCCTGGTTGGACAGCCGCGAGGGCCGCTACCTGGTGCGGCGGGACGACGCGTGGCTGGTCGTGGCCCCCACCGACGCGCCCCGGCTGATCTCCGCGGTCGAGGGACTGGTGGCGAGCGCCGGCCGGGCGTGACCCGGTGTGTGGATGACGACTGTGGTTCCGCGCCGCTCCATCGGCTAGGAACTCAGGTATGACCGAGATGCGTGCCGGCACCGCCGCCGGCGAGGCGGAAGTCCTGTGGCGCCCGGACCCCGACCGGGTCGCGGGCAGCCGGATGGCCGCGTTCCGCTCCTGGCTGTCCATCGACAAGGGCCTGGAGTTCCCCGACTACCCGTCGCTGTGGGCGTGGTCCACCTCCGACCTGGAGGGCTTCTGGGGCGCCGTCGCCGAGTTCACCGGGGTGACGTTCCACGACGCGCCCACGCGGGTCCTGGAGGCCCCCGTGATGCCCGGGGCGTCCTGGTTCCCCGGCGCCACGCTGAACTACGCCGAGCACGCCCTCAAGGGCCCGGACGACGCCCTCGCGGTGCTGTTCGAGCGCGAGGACGGGCTCTCGTCCCGGCTGACGTACGGCGAGCTGCGCGCCCGCGTGGCCGCCGCCCGCGCCGGGTTCGAGTCGCTCGGCGTCGGCGCGGGCGACCGCGTCGTCGCCCTCGTGCCGAACTCGCCGGAGGCCCTCGTCGCCTTCCTGGCCGCCGCGTCCCTCGGCGCCACCTGGTCCTCGTGCTCGCCGGACTTCGGCGCGCGGGCGGTCGTGGACCGGTTCGCCCAGGTCGAGCCCAAGGTGCTCGTGGCCGTCGACGGCTACCGGTACAACGGGCGCGCGTTCGACGTGCGGCCCACCGTGGAGCGGCTGCGCGCGGAGATCCCGTCCCTGGCCGCCACCGTGCTGGTCGACTACGTCGGCGGCGGCACCCTGCCCGGCGTCGTGGCCTGGGACTCCCTGCTGGCGACGTTCGCCGACGCGCCCCTCGCCTTCACCCCGGTCCCGTTCGACCACCCCCTCTGGGTGCTGTACTCGTCCGGCACCACCGGCCTGCCGAAGGGCATCGTGCAGGGCCACGGCGGCATCGTCGTGGAGCACCTGAAGATGCTGGCGCTGCACAGCGACCTCGGTCCCGGCGACCGGTTCCTCTGGTTCACCACCACCGGCTGGATGATGTGGAACTTCCTCGTCTCCGGCCTGCTCGTCGGGTCCACCGTCGTCCTGTTCGACGGCAGCCCCGCGCACCCGGACCTCGACGTGCTGTGGGACCTGGCCGAGCGGCACCGGGTGACCTACTTCGGCACCTCCGCCCCGTACGTCCAGTCGTGCCTCAAGGAAGAGCTGGAGCCCGCCGCCCGCCACGACCTGTCGGCGCTCCGCGTCGTCGGCTCCACCGGCGCGCCCCTCACCCCCGAGGGCTTCCGCTGGATCGCGTCGGCCGTCGGCCCCGACGTGCAGATCGCCTCGGTGTCCGGCGGCACCGACCTGTGCACCGCCTTCGTCGCCGCCGCCCCCGACCTGCCCGTCTGGCTGGGCGAGCTGTCGTGCCGCGCCCTGGGCGCCGCCGTCGCGTCCTACTCCGAGTCCGGCGCCCCCGTGGTCGACGAGGTGGGCGAACTCGTCATCACCGCGCCCATGCCGTCCATGCCGGTCTTCTTCTGGGGCGACGAGGACGGCTCGAAGCTGCACGACGCCTACTTCTCGACGTTCGACGGCGTGTGGCGGCACGGCGACTGGATCAGGATCACCCCGCGCGGCTCGGCCGTCATCTACGGCCGCAGCGACTCCACCCTCAACCGGGGCGGGGTCCGCATGGGCACCAGCGAGTTCTACCGGGTCGTCGAGGGCGTCGAGGGCATCGCCGACTCGCTCGTGATCGACACCTCCGGCGCCGGCCGGGCGGACGGCGAGCTCCTCTGCTTCCTGGTCCTGGAGGACGGCGTCGACCTGGCCGACGTCGAACCCGCCCTGCGCCGCGACCTGCGCGCCAACCTGTCCCCGCGCCACGTGCCGAACCGCTTCGTCACCGTCGACGAGGTGCCGAGGACGCTCAACGGCAAGAAGTGCGAGGTGCCGGTCAAGAAGATCCTCGCGGGCACCCCGCCCGAACGCGCCGTGAGCCTCGACGCCCTGCGCAACCCGGCGTCCCTGGACCCATTCCTGACCATGGCGCGAGACGAACGTCACGATCTTCCCCGCTGACCACCCCAACAGCGCCCCCCGCCGCCCGTCGCACGTGCCGTGACCAGCACGTATGCCGCAAGGAGGGGGGCGTTTTGCTATCCGCCGGAAGACCTGTGTAATCTATGCGTCGTAGCCGAGGGGTTCCGCCGGGAGGCTTCGCCTAGTCTGGTCTATGGCGCCGCACTGCTAATGCGGTTTGGGGTAACCCCCCATCCCGGGTTCAAATCCCGGAGCCTCCGCAACACCCGGCCTCGGTTGGGTGACAACTGAAGAACGATGCGCTCGTAGCTCAACGGATAGAGCATCTGACTACGGATCAGAAGGTTGCAGGTTCGAATCCTGCCGAGCGCACCAACCCAGAGGTCCCGTGGAATTCCACGGGACCTCTGGTGCATTGGCGACCGCGACCTGTTCGTCGGCGGTGTCGGGCAACCCCGGGGGGCGAGCAACCCCGGAGGCGGTCGGGGCGTGTAACCCACTGATCGACACCGATCACCGGGAGGAACGCATGGGGATCGTCAAGCCGACCGCCGCGGGGGCGCTGGTCGTCGCCGCACTGCTCGCCGGTGCCGGTCCGGCGACGGCGCGGACCGAGGTCGGCGCGCGCGGCGCGCTCTACACGGTCACGGCGTGGCACGACGTCAACATCCGCACCTGCCCCGCGTCGACGTGCGCGCGGGCGGGGTCATTGGTGGCGGGGCAGAGCAGGAAGGTCGAGTGCTGGGTGCGCGGTGAGCGGGTGACCGACGCCGGTATCACCAACGACGTCTGGTTGCAGGTGGACGACGCCGACGAGGACAACGGCGACCTGTGGTCCAGCGCCGTCTACTTCCACGGCAACGAGTACGCGAACGTGCCCCCCGACGCGGAGTGCCCGGACGCGCCGGTGCCCGCCGGGCGTTGAGCCCGGCCACCCGGGGGCCGCGGCGGGAACGCCCGCCGCGGTTCCCGCCGGGCACGGCCTAGTCCGCGACCAGGTCCCACGGCTGGCCCCGGCGGTCCTCGGTCACGGCGACCACGACCCGGTGGTGCGCCGTCACCGCGAGGCCGTTGCCGTCCCGCTCGCGCCACCGGCGCGCGGCGGCGGTGGACTCGGCCGGGGTGAGCGGTTCGTCGAGCAGGGCGAGCAGCAGCGAGCCGCGTGACGGGTCCACCGGGTCGAGCTGCACCCAGCGGCCCCGCGCGGGGCGGCTCGCCACGACGGCGCCGTCGACCGGGGCGGACTCGAAGAGCTGCTCCTCGATGCCGCGCAGGGTCGCGCCGCCGACCTCGAACAGGCTGACCGGCGACGTCCGGTCCGGGCTCGGCCGCCCGGTCACGTCGACCTCCTCCCGCACCGCCGCGACGGGGTGCGCGATGGCCGGCAGCGCGTCCGCGTCCCCGTGCCCGATCGGGCCGGACAGCCAGTCGACCTGGTCGCGCGGCACGAAGAAGTCCGCGGTGACGCCGCCGCCGGTCAGGTACGCCCACGTCATGACGAGCGGGTGGTCGTGCAGGTGCGCCCACGGCAGGAGCCGGTTCAACCGCTCCCGCTGGAGCCTGGTCGACCGCGGCGGGTTGCTCGACCGGCCGCGCGCCTCCCCGGCGAGCAGCACGCCCGGCGCGCGGAACAGCAGGTCGGGGCGCACGCCGTTCTTCCGCGACGACGCGGCGAGCGTCATGGGCAGCGCGTCGAAGCCGCTCAGGGCGTCCGCGCCCGCGGTCCACTCGTAGGCGGACTGGACCGCCGCGGTGAGCATGCCCAGCCCGAACGTCTCGCTCACGAACCGCCGGATGTGCATCGAGCCGGCGCGGAAGTCGTCCTGCCGCAGGGTGAGCCGCCGGGTGGGGTCGGTGCCGAGGTGGTTCTGGAGCAGGCGCAGCTCGTTGACGCGGGTGTCGTACCTGACCCGGGCGGGCGCGGCGGGCGCCATCGCGTTGACGTAGACCAGTTCGGCGATGTTGACCGGCAGCCGCGCGTGCGGCCCGACCGCCTCGACCTCGTCGACGACGGGGTAGCCGTCGGGGCCGGGGCGGGTCGTCCAGCGGAACCGGCGGATGGTCACCACGCTCATCCCGCGAAGCCTAGGCCATGTCAAACATTTTTGACATGGTGTCCGCCGCGCCTGACACTGGCCGTGTCGAGAACAGCTGACGCGGGGAGGGGTCGATGTCGTACGAGGACAAAGGCACCCGGTTCGGCACGGTGCTCCCGCCGGCGCCGGCGGAGGCGCCGCACTCCCGGATCGCCCACGCGATCTGCGCCGTCTTCGCGACCCGGGCGGTGGTGGGCGCCCCGGCGGAGCTCGTGGCCCACCGGCGGGGGTTCTGAGTGGGCAAGCCGACCAGGATCACCAACTCGATCCGGGCGCTGCGGTTCGCGCACGGGGAGATGACCCAGGCCGAGCTGGCCAGGCGGGTCGACGTCACGCGCCAGACGGTCATCGCCATCGAGCAGGGCAGGTACTCGCCGTCCCTGGAGACGGCCTTCCTGATCGCCCGCGTTTTCGGGGTGCCGCTCGGCGACGTGTTCCAGTACCCGGAGGAGGACGGGTGAGGGCGCTGATCACCGACGCGACGGGGCTGCGTCGGCACGTACGCCGTGCAGATCGCCGAGCCGGAGGGGCCGCTCCTCGGCCTCCGGGCGAGGCCCCTGGTGCACCGGGACCGCCTCGACGACCTGGTCGCGCTGCGCGGGCTCGTCGAAGCCGGCAGGGTCACGCCCGTGCTCGACCGGACCCACCCGCTCACCGAGGTCGCACGCGCCGTCGAGGACGTGCGGCGGGGCCGCGTGCGCGGCCGGGCGGTCGTCACGCCGTGGTCCGGGGGCTGTGCCGTGCGCGGGCACAGCCCCCGGGTCGTCACCGGCGAGCCGAGCTGGATCGCGCTGCCCTCGCGCACCGGGTCGGCGACGAGGTCGCCCACGTGGCCGGGCCGTCGTCACCGGCGTTGCGGACGAAGTTGCCGCCCACCACCGACCCGGTGACGCCGGTGCGGAAGCTCAGCGCAACCACCCGGCGGACGCCGTGCGTCAGCCGTGCCCCCGCCCCAGCTCCGCCAGCACCCCGTCGGTGAACGCGGGCCACGCGCCCACCGCCCACTCGCCGAACTTCCGGTCGGTCAGCGCCACGCACGCCGCGCCCGCGTCCGGGTCGATCCACGCGAACGTGCCGCTCTGCCCGAAGTGGCCGACCGTGCGCGGCGAGCTGAGCGACCCCGTCCAGTGCGGCGACTTGCCCGCCCTGATCTCGAACCCGAGGCCCCAGTCGTTCTCCGCCTGCACCCCGAACCCGGGCAGCACGCCGCGCAGCCCCGGGAACACCACCGCCGTCGCCTCGGCCACCAGCTCGGCCGACACCAGCTTCGGCGACTGCACCTCGGCCGCGAACCGGACCAGGTCGGACACCGTCGACGTGCCGCCCGCGCCCGCGTGGCCGTCGAGGCTCGTCGACGCCATGCCCAGCGGCGCGAACACGGCCTCGTGCAGGTAGGTGGCGAACGGGATCGAGGTGGCCCCCTCCACGAAGTCGGCCAGCACCCGGAACCCGGTGTTGGAGTAGATCCGCTTCGTCCCCGGCGCGGCCTGCACGTCGTCCGAGTCGAACGCCAGCCCCGAGGTGTGCGTGATCAGGTGGCGCACGGTCGCGGGCCCGGCCTGCTGGTCCCACTCCACCGCGCCCTCCTCGACCGCGACCAGCACCGCGTACGAGGTCAGCAGCTTCGTCACCGACGCCAGGGGGAAGCGGTGGTCCACCGGGCCGTGCTCGCCCAGCACCTCCCCGTCCGCGCGCACCACGGCCACCGCCGCGGTCTCCACCGGCCACGACGACACAGCCCGCAAGCTCTCCATGCCGCAGACTCTGCCACGTGTCACCACGAGAGCTGGTCGTGCTCGGCACCGCGAGCCAGGTGCCCACCCGCACCCGCAACCACAACGGCTACCTGCTGCGGTGGGGCGCCGAGGGCTTCCTGTTCGACCCCGGCGAGGGCACCCAGCGGCAGATGCTGCGCGCGGGTGTCGCGGCGAGCGACGTGACCAGGTTGTTCGTCACACACCTGCACGGCGACCACTGCCTGGGCGTGCCGGGCGTCGTGCAGCGCCTGTCGCTGGACGGCGCGCGGCACCCCGTGCACGCCCACTACCCGGCCGAGGGCGCCGAGTTCTTCGCCCGGCTGCGGCACGCCACGTCGTTCCACGACACCGTCGACGTCCGCGAGCACCCCGTCACCGGTCCGGGGGTGATCGCCGCCGGACCGTTCGGCACGCTCGAAGCCCGCCGGCTCGACCACTCGCTGCCCGCCTACGGCTACCGCCTGGTCGAGGACGACGGCCGCACGATGGTGCCCGAACTGCTGGCGGCGCGCGGCATCAGCGGCCCGGCGGTCCGCGCGCTGAAGCCGCCGCTGCTGGACGAGGTGAGCGTGCCCCGCCGGGGCCAGCGGTTCGCGTTCGTCATGGACACCAGGCTGTGCGACGGCGCGTTCGAGCTGGCCGACGGCGCGGACATGCTGGTCATCGAGTCGACGTTCCTGCACGCCGACGAGCACTTGGCCACCGAGCACGGCCACCTGACCGCCCGGCAGGCCGCCCGGGTCGCCGCCGAGTCCGGCGTCCGCACCCTCGTCCTCACGCACTTCTCCCAGCGCTACCACGACCCGAGGGCGTTCCACGACGAGGCGGCCGAGGTGTTCGGCGGCACCATCCACGTGGCCGCCGACCTGGACCGGATCAGGGTGCCGAAGCGCCGCGCCGGCTGACCTCCGCCGCCCACTGGTCGCGCACCAGGTCGTCCAGGTCCGAGTGCGCCGGCCGCCACCCGAGCGCCCGCAGCGCCGAGGTGCCCGCGCGCAGCTCGCGCACCTCGCCGGGGTTGGCGGGCCGCCGCACGACCGGCACCGGGCGGCCGGTCACCCGCTCCGCGGCGGCCAGCACGTCGGCCACGCTCGCGGGCGTCGCGCCCACGTTGAGCACCGCGCAGCCCTCGCCGGGGCTGTCGACGGCCACCGCGAACGCCCGCGCCACGTCCCGCACGTGCACGAAGTCGCGCACCGCCGTCCCGTCGCCGTAGACCTCCAGCGCCGGCAGCCGCCCGGACGCCGCCCCGCACGCCCTGGTGACCAGGCGGGTGTCGTCGCGGTCGCCGCCGCCCGCGACGTTGAACAGCCGCAGCACCACCGCGGACACCCGGCCGGACCGCGCGGTCCACGTCACCGCGTCCTCCGCGGCGGCCTTCGACGCCGAGTACGGGTTCGCGGGCGCGCGCGGGGAGTCCTCGGTCAGCACGCCGCCCCCGCCCCCGCCGTACACCGCGGCCGTGGACGCCAGCACGAACCGCGTCCCCGGCGAGGCGGAGCGCAGCAGGGCCACCGTCCCGCCGACGTTCACGTCGAAGTACCGCGACGGGTCGTCGAACGACTCGCGCACGCGGGCCAGCCCGGCGAGGTGCACGACGGCGTCCACCCCGGCCGCGGACCCCGTCCGCACGTCGCCCGCGAACGGCACGCAGTCGTGGCCGGCGGTCCGCAGCTCCGCCGCGACCACCCGTCCGACATACCCCGAAGATCCTGTGACCAGCACCCGCACGGGTGTCATCCCAGCACGGGGCTGCTCCGTCGACGGTCACGGGTCAGGTGGAAATTGACCCTAAAGGTGTGGACCGGTGGGGCCGATACTCCCCATGTGAGTTACCCGTACCCAGCCATGCACACGAGCATCGAGGTCGTGCTCGCGGAGTACGCCGTGCGCGAGGCGAAGCGGCAGCACTTCCTCGAGACCGCCGCGCTGATCGTCGCCGCGGCCCCGTCGTCGCTGGACGACACGCTGGTCGGCCTGACCCTCCCGTTCCCCGCGCCGCCGGGCGCCCGCGCCTTCCTGGGCCGGGTCGACCAGGTGCTCCGCGACGCCGCTCGATGATCTCGCGCGCCACCGCCTGAACCCATCGGAAGCTTTCATCCGGTCGTTGCCGGACCGTGCTGGGCCGTTCCCGCCGGGTGCCTCTACAGTGCGTGGCACCCGGCGCTCGCCGGTCGTCTCGTCTGCTTCTCATAAAGCGAGTTCTCGGCGATGGATCACGTCCTTTCCGCGCTCCACGAGCGCCTCGGCACCCTGTTCGGCGACCGCTTGGTCGTGCTCGCGGGCGGCAGCCGGCTGAGCAGACGCGCGAGCGAGCTGCACCAGCTCGGCGCTCGTCACACGCTCGTGCTGTCGACGGACGACCACGCCCCCCTGCACGACTCCGAGGTGGCGCGCTGGGTGCCGCTCGGCATCGCGGGCGGCTTCGTCGCGGTCGAGCAGAACCGGCTCACCCGGCTGCTGACCTCGCCCAACCGGATGGTCCGCGAGGTCCTCTCCGACTTCGACCCGCGCGGCGAGGCGCTGGTGATCAGCACCCCGTACGTGCACACCCCGGAGTTCGCGGGCCGGCCCGTGCTCAACGCCCGCCGCCCCGAATGGGTGGAACTGGAGAACAAGACGACGATCGACGCGCTGTGGGACGAGCTGTCCGCGCCCCGCGCGCCCGCCGTCGTGCTCGACCTCGACTTCGAGGCCCTGTGGGCGGCCACGCTGGAGCTGGACCGCGGCGCGGGCGTCGTGTGGTCCGGCGACGGCCCGGCGATCAACGGCGGCGCGAACTTCGTGCGCCGCGTCCGCGACCGCGCCGAGGCGCTGGAGGCGTTCGAGAAGTTCGCCCCCAAGTGCCACTTCGTCCGCGTGATGCCGTTCCTGGAGGGCATCCCGGTCAGCGTGCACGGCATCGTGTTCCCCGACGGCACGGCGGTGCTGCGGCCGATCGAGATGGTCGTGCCGCGCCGCGCCGGCCAGGCCCGGTTCCTCTACGCGGGCTGCGCGTCGTACTACGACCCGCCCACCCGCATCCGCGAGGAGATGCGCAACCTGGCCCGCCGCGTCGGCGAGCGGCTGCGCGAGACCGTCGACTACCGCGGCACGTTCACCCTGGACGGCATCGCCACCGCCGACGGCTTCCTGCCGACCGAGATCAACACCCGCTACGGCGGGGCGATGGTGTGCTTCGAGGACGCGCTGCCGCAGCTGCCGCTGTCGCTCGTGCAGGTCGCCCTGGTCGCCGGGCACGACCTGGGCGTGTCGTCCATCGAGTTCGAGGAGCTGCTGGTCGGCGCGGCCGACGGCTACCGGCACGGGACGGTCGGCGCGAACGTGCGCGCGGTCGACCAGGACGAGGTCGTGGAACGCCCGATCGTGTTCACCGAGTGGTCGTGCCGGTTCGCGCACCCCGACGAGGCGCCGCACGGCGTGCTGCGGCTGCGCCCGTCGCCGCTGGGCGCGCGGCTGGAGCTGGACTTCGCGGCCGAGCAGCTGCCGCCGGGCCGCCCGGTGGTGGCGCTGACGGTGGCCGCGTTCGCGCTCGCCGACCAGGAGTGGGGCACGGCGCTCGGCCCGCTGGAGCCGGCCGTGCCGGTCGACGACGAGCAGCCGGCCGCCCCCGTGGTGGAGCTCGACGCCGTCACGGCGTAGTCGTGACGCCTTCCTGGTCGCCGTACGCGGCCAGGAAGGCGTACCGGTACCCCATGAGCTGGAGGGTCACCTCGAACGGCTGGTTGGGCGGGTAGCTCTTGGTCCGGTAGGCGCGCAGCAGCTCCATGTGGCCCTGCGCGGTCGTGCGCAGCAGCAGCGGCGTCACGGGTTCCCCGCTCACCACGTGCCGCGCCACCCGGGCCGCCTGCGCGAGCAGCCGCGGTGAGCGGTCGTCGGACGCGATGGCCTCCGCCACCTCCACCACGTGCGCGGGCACGACCTCCGGCACCGCGATGGCCAGCGCCATCGAGCACGCCACCTCCGCGCCCCCCAGCGTCTCGAACACCTTGGGCGCGCCCTTGGCCACCTCGTAGCGCGTCTGCGTGATCCAGTCCGGCGGCAGCCGGGGCAGCTCGCGGCCCGAGGCGTTCCAGCGGCGGCGGGTGCGCTTGCCGTCGTCGGTGAACCCGGCGCTCGCCAGGGCCAGCGCCGCCAGCAAGAAGATCACCCGATCGCGGCTCGTCGCGGGCACCCGGTAGCTCGCACCCATCTCGACCAGGAACGGCACGGCCCAGGCGCTCGCCTCGGACACCGTGTCCTCGACGAGCAGCCGCTCGACCAGTTCCCTGCACGCCGCCTCGCGCACGGCCCGCTCACCGTCCGCGGCGTTGCGCAGCAGCTCGTCGACACCCGTGCCGTGGGACAGGACGGACCACGGCACGTCTTCCAGACCGCGCAACGGGTCCGGCCGTTGCCAGGCAGGTGGGAGCTCCATGCCGCGCAAGCTACGCGATTTCGCGAACCTGGTACCGCCGGGATCACTCGCGGGTGAACCACCCCGTCACCGTACGATCACCTGGTGCGCGGACCCCGCTTCAAGGTCGTCGACCTGTTCTCCGGTGCCGGTGGCATGAGCCTGGGCTTCCAGGCGCACCGCGACTTCACCATCGTCGGCGCGGCGGACGCGCAGATCGGCAAGCCGTCGTCCCGGCTCGGGTCGTTGCGCTGCAACGGGATCTACCGGGACAACATCGGCGTCGACCCGCTCCAGGTGGACCTCGGCCGGCTCGACCCGTCCGTGCTGCGGCAGGTCTGGGGCCTGGCCCGCGGCGAGCTGGACGTGCTCGTGGCCTGCCCGCCGTGCTCCGGGTTCACCCGCATCTCGCCGAACAACCACCTGCGCGACGACCCGCGCAACTCGCTCGTCGGCCGGGTCGCGGCGTACGTGGCCGAGTTCCGGCCGCGCGTGCTGCTGCTGGAGAACGCCCGCGAGCTGGTGAAGGGCAAGCAGCGCCACCACCTCGACGGGCTGGCCGAGCAGCTGCTGGAGCTGGGCTACGAGGTCGACGCGTCCACCCACATGCTGTCCCGGTTCGGGCTGCCCCAGCTGCGCGAGCGCGCCATGGTCGTCGCGGTCGACAAGGGCGTGGCGCTGCGCACGCTGGAGGACCTGTGGGCCGGGTTCGAGGTCAAGCCGGGCGCGGTGACCGTGCGGCGGGCGATCGGCAAGCTGCCGTTCGTCGAGGCGGGCGAGGCGCACCCGGAGGACGAGGTGCACGTGTCGCCGTCGTTCCGCCGGGACCGGTCGCTGGACCGGATGCGGGCCATCCCGGCGGACGGCGGGTCGTGGGGCGACCTCGTCGGCTCGGCCGCCGAGCTGCTGCTGAACCCGGCGCAGCGCAAGATCATCGAAGAGGGCAAGTGGGGGTCGCACCCCGACGTGTACGGGCGCATGTGGTGGGACGAGCCCGCGCGCACGATCAAGCGCGAGTGCGGGCACGTCGGCAACGGGCGGTACGCCCACCCCGAGCAGCACCGGCTGTGCACCGTGCGGGAGATGGCCCTGCTCCAGGGGTTCCCGCGCAAGTTCCGGTTCGACGTGTCGGTCATCGGCAACGCCTACCGGCACCTGGGCGACGCCGTGCCGCCGCTGATCTCGTTCCAGCTCGCCGCCCTGGTGCGGTGGATGCTGACCGGCGAGCCGCCGGCGGCGAAGGACCTGTGCCTGCCCGGGACGTCCTTGCGCGTGGGGGACATCCGGCCGGTCGCGCCGGCCGCCGCCCTGGTCGCCTAGATCACCGTTCGGCAACGGTGTGGCGTCGAAACGGGAATCCGGGGAATCCCGCGTCTTCTGTGGACGCATCCGCTGAACTGCGGAAACCGAGTTGTCCACAGGGGTGCTCCAGGGCGTTTCGCCTTGTCCCGAAACGGACTTCCGCAGCGGTTCTCGACGCGGTGTCGAACCCGTGGATCATCCACAGTGGAAGTGCCGGTACTGTTCGCGCTGGTGGGAGCCTTGTCCGACAGGGCTAAACCCTTGCCTGAACGAGTGACGCCCGATCGGATAGTGTTCCGGCGATTCTGTCGATCCGGTGTCGGAACCCCGTGCGGAGGCGTTCCACCGGTTCGGCAGCCGCCGCCTTGAACCACACCAACGGGCTACCCTCGCGAGCCTCAAGGAGACACATGGCATCCCGGTTGACTCCCAAGCGCCTCGGGGCCGCGGTCCTCGGCGCCTCGCTGGTCATGTTGACCGCCGCGCTCCCCGCCGTCGCGGACCCGGTGAAGATCGTCCCGGTCGAGCGCGACGACCCGGACTTCGGCAAGTACCACGAAGAGGGCATCGAGCTGGGCCTCAAGGACGAGGAGCGCGAGTGGTTCGACGCGAACCTCATCCCGCTCTACGTCATCGAGAACGGTGAGAAGACCGTCGTCAAGGCGTACTGCGTCGAGCTGCCGACCACGCTCCAGGACGGCACGCCGCTGCACGAGGTGCCGTGGGACCAGCACCCGAACCCCGAGACGAAGTTCGAGCAGAACGCGTCGAAGATCAACTGGGTCCTGCACAACAGCTACCCGCTGCGCGAGACCTCGGTGCTGTCCGAGGCCACCGGCCGCGACATCGACGAGCGCGAGGCCATCGCCGGCACCCAGGCCGCGATCTGGAACCTCAGCGACGGCGCCGAGCTGAAGCCCGGCGAGGCCGCGACCAAGCACGGCGACGCCGAGGTCGACGAGGACGTCCGCGCGGTCTACGAGTACCTGATCGGCGCGAAGAACTCGGGCATCGAGCAGCAGCCCACGCCGACCCTGGAGATCACGCCGGAGGAGCTGGCCGGCAAGGCGGGCGAGCTGATCGGCCCGTTCAGCATCGCCACCACCGCCGAGTCCGTCGTGCTGGAGGCCGACCTCCCGCAGGGCGTCACGCTCACCGACAAGGACGGCACCCCGCTGAAGCCCGCCGACGGCGGTTTCACGGCGCAGGCCGAGACGAAGGTCGTCGAGTTCTTCGTCAAGGTCGACCAGGGCGTCGAGCCCGGTGAGGCCAAGGTCTCCGTCAAGGCGAACGCCCAGCTCCAGCACGGTCGCCTGTTCGTGTCGGTCGACCCGAACCTCAAGACCCAGTCCGTCGTGGTCGCCAAGCCGACCGAGGTCCAGGTCGAGACCGAGGCGAAGGCCAAGTGGGTCGAGGGCGTCGTCGTGACCACCACGACCGCCGCGCCGACCACCACCACGACCACCGAGACCACGACCACCACCGCGCCGACCACCACGACCACGGCCGTGGCGTCCGGCGGCGGCAGCGACGACGACCTGGCCAACACCGGCGCGTCGATCTTCGTGCCGCTGCTGATCGGCATCGGCCTGCTGGGCGCCGGTGCGGCCGCCCTGCTGGTCGTGCGCCGCAAGCGCACCGCCTGACGAGCACCTCCCGGAACGGCCCCCTCGGTGCTCACCGAGGGGGCCGTGCCGTTTGCCGCTGGGGCCGCGGGGGCGGTTCGGGTAGCCTGCGACTGGAGTGCGAAGGAGCACCATGAACTTCGACGAGATCAAGAACAAGGCGTCCGAGCTGCTGGAGCAGAACCACGGGGCGGTGGACGCGGGCATCGACCAGGCCGCCGGGTTCATCGCCGGCAGGTTCGGCCACGAGGACCAGGTCAAATCGGTGGCCGAGAAGGCCAAGGACATCCTTCCGGGTGGAGCGTGAACTCGTCCAACACGGCTGAGCGGGCCGCCACGACCGGTGAGACCCGTTCTCCTGCCGCACACATGACGACCTGGCAGGGCTACGACGTGCCCAGGCTGGAGCAGGTGCGCCTGCTCCTCTCGGAGTGCAAGCTCCGCGCCTCGGGCCGCCTGGTCACCGCCGGTCCGGCCGAGCAGTTCAGCGGCTCGTACGAGGTGTCGGTCGGCGAGACCGGCGCCGTGAAGCGGGTCCTGCTGCGCACCGCGACGGTGTCCGAGGAGCGGCACGTCTCGATCAGCCGCTCGTCCGAGGGCGGCTGGCTGGTCGACCACGGCCAGGGCGCCGAGCAGGCCGACTTCGAGGGCGCGGTGGACGTGGACGTGCAGTTCGCGGTCCTGTTCAACGCGATCCCGATCCGCCGCCTCAACCTCCAGGCGGAGGAGGGCGAGCACGAGGTCCCGGTGGTCTACGTGACGCTGCCCGACCTGTCGGTCCAGCTGGTGCGCCAGACCTACCGCACGGTGTCGATCGGCGAGGACCGCTCGGTGGTGTCCTTCACGCACGGCGAGTTCCAGCAGGACATCACGGTCGACCGGGCGGGCCTGGTCGTCGACTACCCGCGCATCTCGTACCGGATCTGACCAGCGGTCCCGTTCCCCGGTCCTGATCACCACATCGGGTGCGCAATCGCTTGCGCGTGCGCGGGTGGCGCAACGATGGTCGGGTGAGCACACACGTCTTCGTGGACGAGTCCCGCCGCGCCGACCACCTGCTCGTGTCGACGACTCCACGGGCGGGCTCGTCGACGTCGGCCCTCTTCGCGAGGGCACGGGTGCGCGCGGCGAGTCCGCGTCGTGGGTGGTGGGAGCCGTTCGCGCGGTCGTCACAGCGCGAAGCCCTGGCTCCCGCCGTCCGACGGGCCTACCAGGGCTCACTTCCTCGGCCTAGCGGCCTCGGCTGAGGAAGAACCTACCAACCCGCCGCCGCCGACGCCGTCCCTCGACCAGGTGATCTACACGCGCACCGCGATCGCCATGCCCTGACCCACCCCCACGCACGCCGCCGCCACGCCGAGACCACCGCCGCGCGCCCGCAGGTGGCGGCACAGGTCGACCACGACCCGCGGCAGGGAGGCGCCCAGCGGGTGGCCGTACGCGATCGCCCCGCCGTGCACGTTCACCTTCTCCGGGTCCACCTCGGGCAGGTGGTGCAGCACGGACAGCGCCATCGCCGCGAACGCCTCGTTGACCTCCCACAAATCGACCTCGGCCGCCGCGACCCGCAGCCGCCCCAGCAGCTTGCGGACCGCCGCGACCGGGGCCACGGTGAAGTGCCGGGGGTCGTCCGCGGTCACCGCCGAACCCAGGAACTCGCCCAGCGGCTCGACGCCCAGCTCCGCCGCCACGTCCTCGGTGCCCATGAGCACGGCCGCCGCGCCGTCGCCGAGCGGCGACGAGTTGCCCGCCGTCACCGGCCCGTCCTCGGAGAACGCGGGCTTCAGCTTCGCCAGCCGGTCCGCCGTGGTCTCCGGCCGCACGGACTCGTCGCGCCGCACGGGCGGGTCGTCGGGCAGCCGCACCGGGAACACGAACCCGTCGTGCACCCCCGCGTCCCACGCCGCCGAGGCCCGCCGGTGCGACCGCAGCGCGAAGGCGTCCATCTGCTCGCGCGTGATGCCGAGCCCCGCGGCGACGTCCTCGGCCGCCCGCCCCAGCGGCACGGTCCACTCGGCCCTCATCCGCGGGTTCACCAGCCGCCAGCCCAGCACCGTCGACACGGGTTCGAGCCGGTCGGGGAACGGCCGGTCCGGTCGCGGCACCACGAACGGGGCCCGCGTCATCCCCTCCACGCCGCCCGCCACCAGCAGCGACGCGTCACCGAGCGCCAGCGCCCGCGCGGCCTGCACGATCGCCTCGCCGCCGGAGGCGCACAGCCGGTTGACGGTCACCCCCGGCACGGACGTCGGCAGCCCGGCCAGCAGCGCGGCCATCCGCCCGACGTTCCGGTTCTCCTCGCCGGCCCCGTTGGTGTTGCCCAGCAGCACGTCGTCGATCCGCGCCGGGTCCACGGCCGGGTGCCGCCGCAGCAGCTCGACGATCGGCAGCGCGGCGAGGTCGTCCACCCGGACGCCGGACAACCCGCCGCGGTAACGGCCGAACGGGGTGCGGGCGGCGTCGAGCAGCAGTGGGCGCGGCATGCACCCAATACTCTCACTGGCCGAGGAAGAAGGGGATGAACGCCGAGGTGGGGTTGGTCCCGGTGGCGGTGCCGAACAGCCGCACCTCGATCATGTGCGGCCCGAGCGACAACCTGCTCGTGTTCAGCGCGAACCGGTACTCCCCGGCGATCCCGGGTCCGTCGGCGGCGGTGGGCACCACGGCCACCCGCTCGTCGTCGACGCGCACGCTGAACCCGGCCAGGCCGGCCAGCGGCTCACCGGGCCGGCCCGACAGCAGCAGGTCGAGCACCAGCCGCCCGCGCCGCACCGCCGCGCCCTCGGGCACGACCGTGCCGCTCGCGTCGAGCACGGTGCCGGTGACGCGGGCCGGCTTGAGCTCCAGCCTGGCCAGGGGCAGCGACCCGGTGGTCGGCGGCGCGCCGGTCGCGGTGCCGGTCAGCTCCAGGTCGACGTGCGACACCTGCATCCGCGTCGCGGTCACCAGGGTCGCGTACAGCTCGCCGCCGGTCCCCCTCAACGCCTCCGCCGGCAGGTCGGCGACGACCGCGTAGGCCACGCCCGGCCGCCACGGCGCGCCCTCCACGGCGGGGCGCAGCGGTACCGCCACGCCCGCCACCGACAGGGTGAGCCGCGGCGCCTGCGGCGACTCGTCGGAGTGCAGCACCGCCATCCGCAGCTGACCGCCCGTCACACCGGGCAGCGCGGCCTGCGACCAGGTCGTGGGCGCCTCGGCCGCGACCACGACCTCCACCCGCGGTCCCGGCACCAGCGGCGGCGGGGACGCCGGGGCCGCGTCGAACGCGACCAGGCTGAACGCCGCCCGCTGCCCGGTCGGCCCGGACACGGACACCAGCGCCGTCGCCTCGGTCCAGGTCGGCACGGCCGGGCTGGTCGCGACCTCGACGCCGTCCAGCACGACCCGCGTGCCGCCGCGCCCCAGCCCGAGCTCCCACCGGTGGCTGATCCCGGCCTCCAGGGCGGGCACCTCGCGGACCGCGGTCGTCGCCGCGCCGTCGGCGGTGAGCACCCGCACGGACGTCGAGCCGTTGCCGGTCGCCACCCGCAGCCGCACCGCGCCCGGCGGCAGGACGTCCCCGCTGACCAGCGACACCGGGCCGGGCACGAGGTCGAGCAGCAGCTCGCCGTCGGGGCCGGGCGCGTCGGTCTCCACGACCAGCCGCCCGGAGCCGTCGTCGAGCCGGAACGGGGTCCGCGACCGCAGCGTGGCGGGCGACGCGGCGCAGTTGCTGCTCACCACCAGCCGCTGCCCGTCGTCGCCCCGGCCGGGCGTGGCCCGCGCGCAGTTGCCGCGCGACGCCAGCCGCCACCGCGTCGGGTCGGGCGCGTCCGGCTGGTCGAACCGGTCCACCAGCTCGTGGTCGTCGACCGTGCCGCGCGGCGTGCCGGAGGACCGCGCGGGCGCCGAGCGCCGGCCGTGCGCGTCCACCGCGAACACCTCGACCCGGTACTCCTCCCCGTCGGTCAGCCCGTCGAGCTGCGTCACGAGGTCGGTGACGAACTTCGCCCGCCCGTCACCCCACCGCACCTCGTAGCCGGGCGCGTCGCCGCTCCACCTCAGCTGCAACCGCCGCGGCCCGGACGACACGGTCAGCGCGGTGGGCGTGGCGGGCGGGTCGCCGGGGTCGGGCACCAGCACGCCGTCCGCGGCGAACGGCGCGAGCGAGGTCGGGGGCGGCGCGGACGTGGCCGTCGCCCCGGGCGACCCCCCGTCGTCGGTGGTCCGCAGCACCGCGACCACCCCGGCGAACAGCACCACACCCGCGGCGACGAGCGCGATCCGGCGACGGTCCATGGCGCCAAGCTAGGCGGCCCGGTGATCGGGGTCACCAGGTCGTTGCGGAGCCGAGACCTACAGGGGCCGGATCTCGAACGACCGCTCCGCCGACCGCACGCCGCGCCCCTCGTCCACCGGGAGCACGCGCACCGCCACCGCGTGCCCGCCGCTGGGCACGTCGGCGAGGTCGACGGTGAACTCGTGCCGCCCGCCCGCCGACCCGTTCGTGGGCAGCGCGACGACCCGTTCGCCGTCGAGGTCCAGCTCCAGGCCCCGCACGGCGGCGACCTCGCGGCCCCGCGGTTCGACCAGGTCGACCACCACCCGCACCGCGCCGCCGGACGGGACCCGGTCGGGCGGGCCGGACTCGTGCACGACCGACAGCGACGGCCTCGGCACCTCCGCCGGGGGCGCGCCGCGGTCGACGAGCCGGGGCAGCGGTCGGTCCGCGTCCGGGTCGTCGGCGACGACGAGGTGCGCGGAGGAGACCGTGATGCCGCCCGGCGCGCGCAGCCGCACCCGCGGGTTCCGCTCGGGCCAGGGCAGCGGGAAGTCGGCGTAGACGAGCGTGGCCCCGTCCCCGCCCACCCCCGGCGCGGACGAGGCGGTCGCGCTCCGCGACCCCAGCTCCACGGTGACCGGCCCGTCCCGCCCGGCGACCACCTCGGCCACCACGCGCACCGACGAGGCGCGCTCCAGCCGCTGCGTGGCGACGTTGCCCGGGGACACCGCGTCGCCCTCCGGCGCGGCCGGCCCGAGCTGCACCACGGAGGCGGGGGACGGGCTACCCGGCACGCCACCACCGACACCGCCACCGACACCGCCGACGCCGACGCCGAACGAGTCGACGCGCGTGTGCCGCGCGTGCCGGAACGCCAGCCGGGGCGCGACCACCGTCCACGGCACCGCCACCGAAGCTGCGGCCACCACCTCGCCGTCGCGCAGCGCCACCACGGCGTCGGGCAGCACGCGCAGCTCCCAGCGGTGCCGGACACCCGGCGTGGGGGCCTTCGGCGCGGTCCCGACCGGCACCACCCGCTGCGTCGCCGGCACGCCCGCGCCCACCGCGAACGCCGCCCCGAGCGGTGTGACGCGCAGGACCACCGAGCCGGGCGGGTAGGGCTCGGCGAGGTGCCCGAGGTCCTGGAACGGCGCGGGCAGCAGCGCCACCAGCAGCTCGCCGGCCTCGCCCGGCTCACCCACCGGGCCGTCCGAGGTGAGCACGACCCGGCCCACCGCGCCGTCCCCGGCCGGGGCGCCGAGCCGCACCGGCACGTTGGACTGGAGGTCCAGCTCGGCGCAGGTGACCTCCAGCCTCGGGCCGTTGAGCGGACCCAGGCTCAGGCAGTCGACCCCGCCGTCGAACACCCGCCAGCGGCGCGGGTCCAGCGCCGCCGGGCCGTCGAACACGTCGACCGGCGCGACCAGGGGCTCGTGCGCGGTCTCGTCGTGCGCCGACCCCGGCACCGCCCGCGCGGTCGCGGGCCCGGAGCGGTTGCCCATCCTGTCCAGGGCGCGCACCTCGACGGCCACCTCGGCATCCGCGTCGAGCCCGACCAGCTCCGTCTCGGTGCCCTGGACCAGGCGCTCCAGGCCGTTCCAGGAGACCGCGAACCCGCCGCGCCCCAGCCGGTCGCCCGGCGTCCAGGCCACCCGCAGGCTCGTCGCGTCCACCGCGGTGAGCACCAGGTCGGTGGGCGTCCGGAGCGGCAGGTCGTCCGGGAGGTGCTCGACGCGGTCGTCCAGCACGCGGTCGAAGGCGGGCGGCGGCGGGGGAGCGGACTCGGCGCGCAGCACCGCGACCGCCCCGACCACGAGGGCCAGGCCGCCGACGACGGCGATCAGCCTGCCGCGCCCCACCGCCCGCTCCTACGGGGTGCGCGCGTGCGCGGTCGTGCCGTCCAACCCGACGACCCGCCCGCCGCGCGCGCCCAGGTCGCGCAGGGCCGCCAGGGCGCCGGGCGAGGTCAGGTCGACGGTCGTCGCGCCGGTCGGCTCCGGCCGGTCGTCGAGGACCCGGCGCGCGGTGTGACCGGCCTCGATGGTCTTGGCCAGGCCGCCGGTGGAGGCCAGGCTGCCGCGCGCCGCGCCGAGCCTGCCCAGGGCGTCGTCGACGGCCACCAGCAGCGCCCCCCGGTTGCCCTCGCACATCGCCCGGACCAGCTCGGGCCGGCTGCCCGCGACCCGCGTGCCGTCGCCGAACGAACCCGCCGCCAGGGAGAGGGCCAGCGGTCCGCCGTCCGCGCCGACGCTGGCCAGCACGGCGGCGAGCACGTGCGGCAGGTGCGAGATCCGGGCCACGGCGGCGTCGTGCTCGGCCGCCGACGTCGGCACCACGTGCGCCCCGGTGGCCAGGGCCAGCCCGGTGACGTCGGCGACCACGTCCGGGTCCGCGCCGTCCTCGGCGGCGACCACCCACGCGGCGCCCCGGAACAGCCCCGCGTCGCCCGCCGCCCAGCCGGACGCGCTGGTGCCCGCCATCGGGTGCCCGCCGACGTACCGGGCGTGCGGCGCGACCCGGGCGACGAGGTCGGCGACCGGTCCCTTGACGCTGACCACGTCGGTGAGCCGGACCCCCTCCGGGAGCGCCCGCAGCACGTTCTCCACAGCCGGCAGCGGAACGGCGACGACGACGAGCGCGTCGTGCTCGCGTGCGCGGTCGAGGGCGCCGGCGAGCCCCAGCACGTCGAACCCGTCCGCCCGCGCGGCCTCGGCGTCGTCGGCCGAGGCGGTCGCGCCCCAGGTCACGCGCCCGGCGGCGGCCGCCGCGCGCAGCACCGAACCACCGATCAAGCCCAGCCCGACCACGCACACGTTTCGCACGGCGCACATCCTGCCGGCGATCGGCCCGCGACCCCTCCGCCGACGGCCCGCGGGAGTTGTCCACAGGTGGCGTACCGGCCGTGGCGCCACCCGCGGACCTCCGGCACGGTCGTGGCATGGACACCACGCCCCGCCTGCCCGCGCCCCGCCTGCCCGCGCTCCCCCTACCGGAGCGCGTCGAGGGCGAACGCCGAGTACACGACCACCCCGTGCTCCATCGCCGCCTCGTCGAACAGCACGCGGCTGGAGTGGTTGGCCTCCGCGTGCTCCAGCGCGACCCCGCGCGGGCAGGCGCCCAGGAACGAGATGGCCCCCGGCACCTCCTGGAGGACGTAGGAGAAGTCCTCCGCGCCCATCAGCGGGTCCTCCATGGGCGCGGCCCAGCGCGCGCCGAGCGCCGCCGTCGTGACGTCCAGGACGTGCGGGCCCACCTCGGCGTCGTTGACCGTGACCGGGTAGCCGGGCACGACGGTCACCTCGGCCGTGCAGCCGTGCGCGGCCGCCACGTGCCGGGCCACCTCGGGCAGCTCGCGGCCCACGAACGCCCTCGTGTCCTCCGACAGCGTCCGGATCGTGCCCTCCACCAGGGCGGTCTCCGGGATGATGTTCGTGGTCGTCCCCGCGACGACCCGGGCGACCGTGACCACGGCCGGCTGGTGCACGCTGATCCGCCGCGCCACGAGCGCCTGGAGCGCGCCGACCAGCGCGGCGGCGGCCGGCACGGGGTCGATCGCGTCGTGCGGCATGCCGCCGTGCCCGCCCCGCCCGGTCACGGTGACGTGGAAGGTGTCCGCCGAGGCCATCGTCGGGCCGGGGCGGGAGACGACGACGCCGGACTGCAACGTCGAGCTGATGTGCAGGGCGAACGCCTTCTCCACCCGCGTGCCCGCGGCGTCCAGCACGCCCTCGTCCAGCATGTGCCGCGCGCCGTGGTGGCCCTCCTCACCGGGCTGGAACATGAACACCACCTGCCCGGCCAGCGCGTCGCGCCGCGCGGACAGCAGCCGCGCGGCGGAGGCCAGCATCGCCACGTGGGTGTCGTGCCCGCAGGCGTGCATGGCACCGTCGACCTCGGAGGCGTACGGCAGGCCCGTCTCCTCCCGCAGGGGCAGTGCGTCCATGTCGCCGCGCAGCAGCACCGTCGGGCCGGGCCGGTCGCCGCGCAGCACCGCCGTGACCGAGCTGCACGACCGGCCCGTGGTGACCTCCAGCGGCAGGCCGGCCAGCGCGTGCCGCACCGCGGACTGGGTCGCGGGCAGGGCCAGGCCCTGCTCGGGGTGCCGGTGCACCTGCCGCCGCAACGCCACCGTCCTGGGCTGCAACGAGCGCGCGGCCTCCACCAACCCGGTGAACCGGGGATCGGAAGAGGTCGTCCTGGCGATGGGTGGAGTTGTGCTCATCCCACGATGGTGGCACCGCGCGCACCCGGCCGCCCGCGGCCGAGGCCCCCGTGCTACCGGGTGCGTGCGCCTGGCCCTACGGTGTGCACATGGCACACCAGGAGCCGGTCAACGGCTTCGCTGTCGCGGTTGTCCGGGAGGACGGCCGTTGGCGGTGCAGCAGGATGGACAGCTCGGCGCTGTCGGAGCTCGACGCGGCGATCACGGAACTGCGCCAACTGCGCTCGACAGGTGCCGTGTTCGGGCTGCTGGCCGTGGACGACGAGTTCTTCATCGTCCTGCGCCCCGTCCCGGGCGGCGTCTCGCTGCTGCTGTCGGACGCGGCCGCCGCCCTGGACTACGACATCGCGGCGGACGTCCTCGACCTCCTCCGGGTCGACCCCCCGGACGAGGAGGACGAGGAGCTGTGGCCGGAGGGCGACCTCGCGGTGCTCGCCGACGTCGGGATGCCCCAGCACGAGCTCCAGGTGATCGTGGACGAGGTCGACCTGTACCCGGACGAGCAGCTGCAGATGATCGCGCAGCGCTGCGGCTTCGGCGACGAGTTCACCAAGCTCCTGGACACCATCCAGGCGTGACCGCGCACACCCCGTTCGACGAGGCCGCCGTGGAGGCCGCCCTGGCGGTCGCCGCCGAGGCGCCCGCGACGGGCGACATCCCCATCGGCGCCGTCGTGTACGGCCCGGACGGTCGCGAACTGGCGCGTGCCTGCAACGCCCGCGAGGCGCTGGGCGACCCGACCGCCCACGCCGAGGTGCTGGCCCTGCGCGCCGCCGCCGCCGTCCTCGGCGACGGCTGGCGCCTGCTCGGCTGCACCCTCGCGGTGACCGTGGAGCCGTGCACGATGTGCGCGGGCGCCCTGGTCCTGGCCCGCGTGTCGCGCGTCGTGTTCGGCGCCTGGGAGCCGCGCACGGGCGCGGCGGGCTCCCTGTGGGACGTCGTGCGCGACCGCAGGCTCAACCACCGCCCCGAGGTCGTCGGCGGCGTCCTGGAGGCGAGGTGCGCCGCCCTGATGGAGTCGTTCTTCGCCGACCGCTGAGCCGGCCCCTCGCCGCCACGGCCCCGTTCCCGCAGGCAGGAGCGCTGCGGACCCCCCGTTTGGGGCACGGTCCGCGGTCTTGTATTGTTCTCGGCGGTGGCGTGTCCGAGCGGCCGAAGGAGCACGCCTCGAAAGCGTGTGAGGTGAAAGCCTC
>NZ_JBPKJK010000049.1:0-55702 GCF_051756985.1 Saccharothrix sabaoui | reverse complement strand
TCGGAGGCTCCGATTCCCCCGACCGCGGAAGCCGAGAACAAGAAGCACGTCCGGCCGGGTGACCGGATCTTCGCCGGTCTCGCCACCGGCTCGGGCATCTTCATCGTGGTCCTCATCGGGGCCATCGGCATCTTCCTGCTGATCCAGGCCATCCCCTCGCTGGGGCTGGACAAGGTCAACTTCCTGACCAGTCGCGAGTGGTCCACCAGCGACGTCAACAACATGCGCTACGGCATCCTGGACCTGCTCCTGGTGACCGTGGTGTCGGCGGCGTTCGCGCTGGTCATCGCCATGCCCATCGCGCTGGGCATCGCCCTGTTCCTCACCCAGTACGCGCCGCGCAGGCTCGCCCGGCCGTTCGCGTACGTCATCGACCTGCTGGCCGCCGTGCCGTCGATCATCTTCGGCCTGTGGGGCCTGCTGGTGCTCGGCCCGGTGCTCACGCCCATCGGCGAGTGGCTCACCGCGAAGCTCGGCTGGATCTTCCTGTTCGCCGAGGGCAACGTCAGCATCGAGATCGGCGGCACCATCTTCACCGCCGGCATCGTGCTCGCCGTCATGATCCTGCCGATCATCACCGCGGTCAGCCGCGAGGTGTTCGACCGGACCCCGCCCACCCACGTCGAGGGCGCCATCGCGCTCGGCGCGACCAAGTGGGAGGTCGTCCGGACCACCGTGCTGCCGTTCGGCAAGGCCGGCTACGTCAGCGCCTCCATGCTCGGCCTCGGCCGCGCGCTCGGCGAGACCATCGCGCTCACGATCATCCTCAGCGGCACCGCCGCGACGTTCGGGTGGAGCCTGTTCGACGGCGGCGCGACGTTCGCGTCCAAGATCGCGCTGGCCGCGCCCGAGTTCAACGACCCGCGCATCGCCGGCGCCTACATCGCCGCCGGCCTCGTGCTGTTCGTGCTCACGTTCGGCGTCAACGCCATCGCCCGGTCCATCGTCGCCGGTCACAAGGAGTACGAATGACGACCGACACGGCGGACCTCGACCGCCTCGCGACGCCGCCGACGTTCCAGAGCGTCAGCGGCTCGCGGAAGTTCAAGAACGCCGTCGCCACCACCCTGGTCTACGGCGCGTTCCTGATCGCCATCGTGCCGCTGGTCTGGGTGCTGTTCGTGGTGGTCCAGCGCGGCTTCCCGGTCATCCTCGACGCCGACTGGTGGCAGAAGTCGCTGTCCGGGCTGCTCTCGCGGCAGCAGGGCGGCGGTGTCTACCACGCGATCTACGGCACCCTCGTGCAGGGCCTCGTCTGCGGCCTGATCTCGGTGCCGATCGGCCTGTTCGTCGCCGTCTACCTCGTCGAGTACGGCGGCCGGTCGAAGCTGTCGAAGGCCACCACGTTCATGGTGGACATCCTCACCGGCGTGCCGTCCATCGTGGCCGCCCTGTTCGTCTACACGCTGTGGATCACCTACTTCGGCTTCGGCCGCAGCGGGTTCGCGGTGTCCCTCGCGCTGGTGCTGCTCATGGTGCCGGTGATCGTGCGGACCACCGAGGAGATGCTCAAGATCGTCCCCGACGAGCTGCGCGAGGCGTCCTACGCGCTGGGCATCCCGAAGTGGAAGACGATCGTCAAGGTCGTCGTGCCCACCGCGCTGTCCGGCATCGTCACCGGCATCATGCTGGCCCTCGCCCGCGTCATGGGCGAGACCGCGCCGGTGCTCGTGCTGGCCGCGTACGCGCCGTACATCAACTACAACCTGTTCGACGGCCCGATGGCGTCGCTGCCGCTGCTGATGACGTCCGAGCGGAACAACCCGACGCAGGCGGGCTTCGATCGCATCTGGGGCGCGGCGATCACCCTGGTGCTCATCATCACGCTGTTCAACCTGCTGGCTACCGTGATCTCGCGGTGGCTGGCTCCGAAGACGAAGTGAGCGGGCGGTCATGGCCAAGCGCATCGACGTGAAGGACCTCAACCTCTTCTACGGCAAGTTCCACGCCGTCCAGGAGGTCTCCCTGGCCGTGCCGCCGAAGAACGTCACCGCGTTCATCGGACCCTCCGGTTGCGGCAAGTCCACCGTGCTGCGGTCGCTGAACCGCATGCACGAGGTGGCGCCGGGAGCCCGCGTGGAGGGCAAGGTGCTGCTGGACGGCGAGGACATCTACGCCTCGTCCATCGACCCGGTGCAGGTGCGCCGGACCATCGGCATGGTGTTCCAGCGGCCCAACCCGTTCCCCACGATGTCGATCCGCGACAACGTGGTGGCGGGCCTCAAGCTCGCGGGCGAGCGGAACAAGAAGAAGCTCGACGAGGTGGCCGAGAGGTCGCTGCGGGGCGCGAACCTCTGGAACGAGGTCAAGGACCGCCTCGACCGCCCGGGCGGCGGCCTGTCCGGTGGTCAGCAGCAGCGCCTCTGCATCGCGCGCGCCATCGCCGTGCAGCCCGACGTGCTGCTGATGGACGAGCCGTGCTCGGCCCTGGACCCGATCTCCACGCTGGCGATCGAGGACCTGATCACCGAGCTGAAGAAGGAGTACACGATCGTCATCGTGACCCACAACATGCAGCAGGCGGCGCGGGTCTCCGACCAGACCGCGTTCTTCAACCTGCTGGGTGTCGGCCAGCCGGGTCAGCTGATCGAGGTGGACGACACGGAGAAGATCTTCAGCAACCCGAGCCAGAAGGCCACGGAGGACTACATCTCGGGCCGCTTCGGCTGAGCAGTCCCCCGGTCGAGAGCCCTCCCACCTGCGGTGGGAGGGCTCTCGCGCGTTCGGGTGATGCGGGAACCGGCGGTTGGCGGCGACCGTCAAAATCGAGACACGGTCCTCCGTCCGGGGGTACCGTGACGGCTGGGATCGGCAGACTCGCAGGGGGTAATCGTGGCGCCGGAAGGTGCGTGGAGCGTCCAGTCCATGCAGGCCATGACGGCCAACATGCAGGGCCTGAAGGCCGCGGCGGACTCGGGCTCGTTCGCGATCAGCCAGTCGGGGGCGGAGGCGTACCTGAAGGCGATCGACAGTGCGCTGATGGACCTCCAGAAGCTCGACAACAACCTGTCGCACCTCCAGCAGCGCGCCAAGCTCGGGACCAGCCCGGACGCCGAGGCGATCACCCGCTACAACCAGGAGAGCGTCGAGGGCGGGGCGGGGACGACCGGCATAGTCCCGGCCATCAACCAACTGCGGTCCGCGTTGACGGAAGCACGGCAGGCGATCCAGAAGGCGATCGAGAACTACCGCGAGGTGGACACGTCTGCCGCCGGAACCTACAACCGCTACTGAGGGTGGAAGTCAGTTGAGCGAGGGATTGTCGTCACGCGTCCTCCTGGCCTTCGCGGTCGTGGCCGCGGTGGCCACCGGCTGCACCACGGAGGAACCGGGTGACCCGACGCCGGGCGGTACCGCGTCGAGCACGACCGGCAACGCGGTGGAGACGACCACCAGCACTCCGGCGACCGGCGGTGACGTGTTCGCGGGCTTCGACGCGTGCGACGTGCTGGAATCGGTCGCCGGCCAGGTGAGCCTGACCGAGATCGAGCCCGACGGGGATGCGTGCGACGCCATCCTGGGAACCACCAACGCGGTGTCGCTGAAGCCCGAACCGGACCTCAAGATCGACGAGGCGGTCGGCAAGGACGTGTCCAGCATCTCCGTGGGCTCTCGGGACGCCAAGCTCGTCAAGGCACCGGCCTCCGACACCTCGTGCCTCGTCGCGATCGAGGTGACTCCGACCGACAGGGTCGACATCGCCTCGTCCGACAACACGTCGCTGGACAAGGCGTGCGACGCCGCGACGCGGGTCGCCAACGCCATCGAACCGACGCTGCCCAAGTAGTCCAAGGAGAACGTCGTGGCACCGCCGAACTCGAACTCGCAGCAGAACAGCCAGGCCACCCAGGTCACCTACGCCGGGCAGACCGAGGCCGAACTGCGCGCGGAATACGAACGTGCGCGGACCGAGAACCCGGGCTTCTTCGGGGCCATCACGACCCTCGACGACTACATCCGCTACAAGCAGCAGTCCGCGCAGTACCAGCAGGAGCAGGAGCGCAACCTCGAGCAGGCGGTCGAGAACTACCGGCCCCCGCTCACGCCCGCCGGGTCGTTCTACATGGGGTACGACCACAAGGCCCTCAAGGACATGGTCACCACGAACATGGCCCCCGGCACCGCGAACGACCAGGGCGAGGCGTGGACCAAGGTCGGCAACACGCTGGCCCAGCTCCAGGCCGACCTCACCAGTGCCACGAACGCCAGCAAGGGCGCGTGGCAGGGCAAGGCGGCCGAGGCGGCCCAGGGGTACTTCACCAACGTCGCCACCTGGTCCGGCAACGCGGCCCAGGGCGCGCAGCTCACCGGCAACAAGCTCTACACGCAGAGCCAGGCGGCCGAGGCGGCCAAGAACTCGATGCCCGAACCGGTCGACTTCAGCACCGCCGACGCCTACAAGATGTTCTTCTCCGAGCCCAACCCGTTCAAGTGGGCCGACACGATCGACCAGATCGAGCAGAAGTTCGAGGAGAAGCAGCAGGCCCACGAGCGGGCGGCCGAGGTCATGACGACCATGTCCACCAGCTTCCAGGAGTCCGGCTCCACGATGCCCGCCTTCTCGCCGCCCCCGCCGATGAGCGGCGCCGGGGGGAGCGGTGAGTCCACCGGCACGGGTGAAAGCGGGATCGGCAGCCGCCCGACCGTGCCCAGCGGTGTCGGCACCGGGACGGGTACGGGCACCGGGACCGGCACGGGCACGGGCAGCGGCTCGTTCGGCGACGTGACCATCCCCGGCGGCGGTGGCGGCGGCGGCAACACCAACCAGTCCGGCCTGAACGGCGGCGGCATCACGCCCCCCGGCGGCGGCGGTGGCGGTGGTGGAGGCGGCGGCGGTGGCGGCGGCGGCGGCCAGAACGGCGGCGGTGGCGGCGGCATCTACCCGCCCGGTGTCTTCCCGCCCGGTGGCACGCCCCCCGGCGGACGTCCCGGCGTGCCCGTCCCCGGCGGACGCCCCGGCCAGAACGGTCCCGGCGGCCTCGGCGGTCGGGGCATGCCCGGCGGCGGCCCCGGTGGCCTCGGCGGTCGCGGCATGCCCGGCGGCGGTGGCGGTGGTGGCGGCGGGCTCGGTGGGCCCGGCGGCATGGCGGCGGCCGGTCGCGGCGCCGGTGGCGTGGGCGGCATGGGCGGTTTCGGGCCCGGCGGCACGACGGGCGCGCTCGGCGAGGCCGGGCGCACGGGCGCGGGCGGCTTCGGCCCCGGCGGCAGCGGCGGTTTCGGGCCCGGCGGCGCGGCGGGCGCGGCCGGTCGCGGTGGCGCGCCGGGCGTGGGCGGCATGGGCGCGGGCGCCGGTCAGGGCCAGGGGGAAGAGGACAAGGAGCACAAGGCGGCGTCGTACCTCGTGGAGACCGAGGACGTCTTCGGCGACGGCACCATGGTCGCCCCGCCGGTCATCGGCGGGTGAGCGTGTTCTCGTTCGCCCTGTCGCACGCGGCGGCCGACATGGTCTGGGAGGACCTGAAGCTCGGCAGCCGGCCCTACCCGTTCGACTTCCCCTACCTCGGGCAGACGTTCGACGAGCGGCGCGGCATCCGTAACGCGGTGTACCGCGACCTGGAGTCGCGCGGCCTGGCCCGCCGCGGCCGGGTCGTGCCCGAGGTGGAGGAAGCGCTCACCCTGCTCGTCCGGTTCGACTACTCGCTCAGCGCCATCGCCTCGCTCGACCCGCGCAACGTCGAGCGCCAGCTGCTCGCGCGCGCCGGCGCGGCGAAGGAGAACGCGGCGTTGGCCGTCATGGACGACCGGCAGATCAAGGTCGACCTGCTGCGCTCGGCCACGCTGGTGCGCTCGGTCGTGGAGCTTGTCCCGGGCAACCGCCCGGGACCGGGCCAGTCGATCACGGTGCCGATGCCGTCCTCGGCGCCGCCCCCGCCGCCGCGCCGCGACGACGACTTCGGCAACGCGACGTTCACCCGGGCCATGGCGCCCCGCAGCACGGCCGCCACGCAGGTGCGCGCCCTGGAGGCGGTGTTCGAGCGGCAGCGGCTGCGCGCCGGCCAGTTCGGCGTCACGGTCCGCGGCAGGCACGGCCGCGAGCAGCGCGCCCCGCAGGTCGCGTGGTTCGACAACGACCAGGGCCGCTACATGTCGCAGACCCGGCAGGGGCCGGACGGCCAGAAGTGGCTCACCCACGCCCCCGCCGACAACCCCCGCATCGCCGCCCAGCTCACCCAGGAGCTGAACGGCCTGCTGGGCTGAGCCCTTCCCCGACCCGGGAAGGGCTCAGCTCTCGTCGGAGCCGCCGTAGCCGGGCATCCGCCCGGTCACGACGAACACGGTCCGCTTCGCCACCGACACGGCGTGGTCGGCGAACCGCTCGTAGAACCGGCCGAGCAGCGTGGTGTCCACCGCGGACGGGACGCCGTGCGCCCACTCCTTGTCCATGATCACCGTGAACAGGTGGCGGTGCAGGTCGTCCATCGCGTCGTCGGCGTCCTCCAGCGACCGCGCCCGCGCCGCGTCCTGCGTGCGGATGATGTCGGTCGCCTCGCGCGCCAGCTCGACGGCGATGCGGCCCATCTCCGAGAAGTACGGCTGCACGGTGTCGGGCAGCACGTGGTTCGGGTGCCGGCGACGCGCGGCCTTGGCCACGTGCAGCGCCAGGTCGCCCATGCGCTCGACGCTCTCCGCGGCGTGGATCACCGCGAGCACGATGCGCAGGTCCGTCGCGACCGGCGCCTGGAGCGCGAGCAGCGCGTACGACTGCTCCTCGATGGCCGCGCGGACGTCGTCGATCTTGACGTCGTCGCCGATCACCTGCTCGGCGAGGGCGAGGTCCGCGTCGAGCAGCGCCGAGGTGGCGCGCTCCATGGCCTCACCCGCCATCGCGCACATGTCGGCGAGCTGCCCGGCGAGTTGTCCGAGCTGGTCGTGGTAAGCCTCACGCATGGCGGTCAGCCTACGTGCGGGTCGTCGCGGTAACGACCCACCCCGGTGAACCGGCGGTGAACCCGAAACGTCCAGTCGGCTCACGCACAGGGGTCCGCCGCGGCGTTGACGACCTCCAGGTCCTTGGGCGGCTGCGGCGTGCCGGCGTCCGGCGGTGCCGCGCCACCACCCGCCTGCGGGGCCCGCACGACCTCGTCCCAGTTCGGCCCGATGAGCAGCTGCACCGCGCCGCCCATGGACGGGTCGGCCACCAGCACCGCGCCCGGGATGGACGCCGCCAGCGTCGCCGCGGCGTCCTCGCCGCCCGTGTGGTACTTGATGACGGTCTTGTCGGTCGTCTCGCCGTTGCCGGTGATGACCACGTCGTACCCGAGGTCCTCCAGCTCGGTCGTCGCGTACAGCGCGAGGCCGGTGGAGTCGGGGTCGCCGTTGAGGACCTGGACCTTGACGCCCTTGGGGTCGACGACCTTGCCCGGCTTGGGCCCGACGGGCGCGGGGGTCGGCGCGCCCGTCGCGGGCGCCGAGGTGTCCGGCTTCTCGTCGGGCAGCGGCGTGCCGTCGATGATCGACTGGAACAGCGCCCTGGTCTCCGCCTCGCGCAGCATCTCGACGTTGTCGTCGTTCGACAGCGTCGGGCCCTCGTCCGTGTAGTGCGGGACGGTCACGAAGCTGACCCGGCCGGCTTCGAGGCTGCGCAGCGACTGCGCGAGCGTGAGCATGTCGTTCACGCCGATGTTGTCGCCCACGGTGGCCGCGGCGAACGCGTTGAGGAAACCGTTGAGCTTGCCCGGGTTCAGCAGGATCTCCGACGACAGCGCCTTGCGGAGCAGCGCGGACAGGAACTTCTGCTGCCGCGTCACGCGGTCGTAGTCGCCGAACTGCTCACCGGACACCTTGCGCGCGCGGACGTAGTCGAGCGCCTTGCCGCCGTTGACCTGGAACCGGCCGGCCTTGTCGAAGATCGTGCCCAGCTCGTCGTCGACCATCGGCTTCGGCACGCACACCTCGACCTCGCCGACCGCGTCGACCATGCCGCGGAAGCCGTTGAAGTCCACGCTGATGAAGTGGTTGATCTCCAGGCCGGTCAGCTCGGTCATGAACTTCGCCACGCACCGCGGACCGCCGTCGAAGTAGGCCGTGTTGGCCTTCGCGCCCTCCTGCGCTTCGAGCTGCGTGCCGGTGTACTGGCCGGTGCTGGAGTCCCACTGCTCGCACGCGGGCCGCGTCACCGTCAGGTCGCGCGGCACCGAGACGACGACCATCCGCTTCCGGTCGGCCGGGATGTGGGCGAGCATCAGCACGTCGGACCGCGCGCCCTGCACGGCGTCGGTGTCGCCGACGCCGTCCTGCGCCTTGGCGCCCGCGCGGGTGTCCGAGCCGATGATCAGGAAGTTCTCGTCGCCGAGCTGCTTCTCGGCCTCGTGGACGGCCGCGGAGTTCGAGCCGAGCGCGTCGACCTCGACGATCTTGCTGTCGATGTAGAGCATCGCGCCCCAGCCGAGGCCCGTGGACACGAACACCAGCACGGCCGCCGCCAGCGACACGACCTTGACGCTGCGCACGATCCTGCTGTGCTTGGCCGTGCGACCGCGGCGGCGCGGGCCGTCGCCGTCGTCGTCGAGGACGTCGACGGGCGCGGCGTACTCGGTGGCGTCCTCGTCGTGGTCGGCCTTCCACGGCATCAGCTTCTGCCGGCGCTCCTTGCGGATGCGCTCCTGCTCGGCCAGTTCGTCGTGGACGGCGGAGAAGCGGGCCAGCGTGTGGTCGACCTCGCGACGCTTCTTGACGTCGTCGCTGATGGCCTCCATCTCGGTGGTGAGGCTGGCCGGGTCGATCTGCTCGCGCGGTTCGGGGCCGCTCGGCGGGGCGACCGGCGCCGGGGGCGCCTGGCTGCCGAGGCGGTCCGCGATGGGAGGTGCCTGCTCGGCCGGGTCCTCGGCGAAGCGGCGGCCGGGCGCGTCGGGCGCGACCTGCGGCCCGTCGGCGAGCCGGCGCGGGCCGCTGCCCCGGTCCTGGTCGTCCACCGGCGGACCGGCGGGACGACGCGGTCCGAACCCGGGTTCACGGCCCGGGTCACGGCCGGGTTCGTCGGCGGGGCCACCCGCGAGCCGGCGCGGCGCGCCGCCCTGGTCGATGCCGTCGACGGGCGCGCCGGCCAGGCCGCGCGGACCCGGTCCACCGGCGAGGCGACGGGGCGCGCTGCCGCGGTCCTGGTCGTCCACCGGGTGACCGAGGGGCCGGCGCGGGTCGGCGGGGCCACCGGCGAGGCGGCGCGGTGCGCTGCCCCGGTCCTGGTCGTCCACGGGGCGACCGGGCACGCCCTGGTCGTCCACGGGCGGGCCGGCGGGGCGGCGGGGATCGCCGGGACGACGGGCGTCCGGGCGGGGAGGTCCGGCGGGGCGGCGGCCGGGAGCGGCGTCCTCGGCGAGCCGCCGGGGGCCGTCACCGTGCGGGCCGTCCACGTCGGCGGGGCCGACCGGGCGGCCCATCGGGCGCCTGCCGGTGCCCTCGCCGGGGCGCACGGGCGGTTCGGGCCCGTCCTCGGCGAACCGGCGGCCGGGGGGCTCACCCGGCACGCCTTCGGGCCGGCGGCGCGGGCCGCCGTCCGGGGCGCGGCGGGGGTCGAGGTCCTCGGGGCGCTGCGCCGGTCGGCGAGGACCGTCCGGCGGTTCGGGCCGGGCCCGGCGACCGGTGCTCTCGCCAACCCGGTGCGGCACGTCGGCCACCCCGTCCACGGGGCGGCGGGGGTCCGGGCGGGGCACGTCCGACCTGGACACCTCGGCCCTGGGCGTGTCCGGTCTGGGCACGTCGGGCCGGAAGGCGTCCGAGCGGGGGGCGTCGGGCCGGGGCACGTCGGGCCTCGGTACGTCCGACCTGGACGCGTCGGGCCTCTGCACGTCCGGCCGCGGCATGTCCGGCCTCGGCACGTCGGGTCGGAAGGCGTCCGGCCGGGGCACGTCCGGCCTCGGCACGTCCGACCTGGACGCGTCGGGCCTGGGCACATCGGGCCTGTGCAAGTCCGGCCTGGGCACGTCCGGCCTGTACGCATCCGGCCTCGGCACGTCCGGACGCGGCCCGTCGTGCCGGAAGGCGTCGGGGCGAGGTGCCTCCGGCGGCGCGGCGGGACGTGCGCGTCGACCGGTGTGCTCACCGGGTCGCGGCCCCTCCGGGTGCACGGGCGGCGGGACCGGGCGCTGGGCGTTCGGGTCGCCCTCGGGGTAGCGGCGCGGCGGTTCGGCGGCGCGGCGGCCGGGGGCGTCCGGCGGCTCCGGCCGCGCCCGCCGCCCGGTGCCCTCACCGGGGCGCCTCGCGTCGGCGGGGGCGGGGTGGCCGTTCGGCGCCGCGCGTCGCGGGCCGTCCTCCGGTGCCGGGCGCGGCGCGCGCGTGCCGGTGCCCTCCTGCGCGGGGGCGAAGAAGTCGTTCGGGGGGGCCTGGCGCCTCGGCGGCTCCGGGCCGTCCGCGGACGGCGTGAAGTGGTCGGGCGCGGCGCGGCGGCCGGTGGCCTCCGGCGGGCGCGTGCCGTTCGGCGCGGGCCCGCGGGGCGGTTCGGGTTCGGGCGCGGCCCGGCGGCCGGTGTCCGCGGGGCCCGGCGGAACCGGCCTCGGGATGTTCGTGCGGCTGTGCTGTTCGAGCAGGTCGGACACGCTCAGCCCGCCATCGTCCAGTGACCTGCGGCGACGTCCGGTCGGCTGGTCGTCCTGGGGGGCGTGGTCTCCACCGGGTCCGGGGCCGCCACGGCGGGGCTCGTCGGGCACCCGGTCTCCCTTCAGCTTCGGTCACTAGTGGGTCGTCATCACGAGTTGACGACAGCAAGGACACAGTGGTTGCACCAACGGCGTGTCACTTGCCCTGGCGATACTACGGATGACCGCCAGTCCTGACGACCACTCCCGGTGATACAGGGGTCGGCAGTACTCGGAAGTGCGCAGCAGACTACGCCCGAAAGGGTGAGCAACCAGTAGGGATCAGTAACCGGCAACCCGCGATTCGGCTATACCGCGTCGCCCGGAAGCGGGACCGGCGAGGCGCACGCGACCGTTCTCCCGGTACGCCACCGCGTTCCGTCCTGACTGCTTGGCCGTGTAGAGGAGGCTGTCCGCGCGCAGCAACTGCTGCTCCGGGGACACCGGCGGGCGCGTCGACGGGTCGGTGGCCGGCGGCTCGTAGGCCAGCCCGACGCTCACCGTCACCCGCAGCCCCGGCGCGAGCGAGGACCAGGAGTGACGCTCGACACGCAGTCTCGCGGCTTCGGCCACGCCGATGGCCGTCACGGCCTCGACGTCCGGCAGCACGAGCACGAACTCCTCGCCGCCGTACCGGGCGCAGAACGCGCCCTCCGGCAGCTCCTCCTGGAGCAGCTCGACCACCCGTTGCAGCACCCGGTCGCCCAGGACGTGCCCGAACGTGTCGTTGACCTGCTTGAACCAGTCGAGGTCGATCAGCGCGATGGCCAGGCCGGAGGCCGCCGTGCCGCGTTCGGCGACCATGTCGACGAGGCGCTCGTCCAGGTAGCGCCGGTTGTAGCTGTCGGTGAGGCTGTCCCGGAGGCTCTGCTCCCGCGCCTCGGCGTGCTCGCGGCGCAGCCGGTCGACCTCGCGGCGCAGCTGCTCGGGCACCTGGGGCTGGTCGTCCTGGTCCGCGTAGACCAGGTCGAACGCCGAGCGCAGGTGCTGGTACGCCTGCCGCCACTGGCCCCGGGAGGCGAGCAGCGTGGCGATGGACTCGTGCAGCTGCACCAGGCCGCCGCCCTCGCCCCGGGACGACGCGGGCTCACCCGCTGCGGGCCGGCCGTCGCTGTCGAACTCGGCGACTTCGGGTCGCAGTGCGGTCATCGCGCTCACCTCCTTACTTGCCAGGTGTCGTCTGTTACGACGCGGCGCTTGAGCCGGCAAGACGCGTCTACTAGTGATTTCCCTCTACTGGTTGACCGTGCACTGCTCCGAACTGGTGACGTTCGACGATCTATAGGGATCGCCGTGTGCTGAGCGTGGTCGAACGGCCCTCGGGCCGGTCACGGCCCTCGGGCCGGTCAGTTCGCGCAGGGGGCGAAGCCGTACGCCTTGCCGTTGAGCAGCACGACGTGCTGCGAGCCGATCTGGCTGCCGACCTCGGTGCCGTCCTGCACGACGGTCAGCGTCACCGCCACCACCAGCACCACGCCGCGCGGGTGCTCGTCCGAGCCGGGCGGCGCCCACTCCGGGTCCAGGCGCAGCGTCGACATCGTCGGGTGCACCTCGATCGTGCCGGACGGCAGCCGGCAGTCGTCGTCGCGGAAGTCCGGGTGCTGGGTGGTGGTGAGCAGGTCGCGCTGCTCGGTCGCGCCCTGCGCGCCCGCCTCGTTCAGGTCGTTGAAGTAGCCCGTGACCATGTCGCGCTCCACGTCGCCCACCTGGAGCGGGCGCGGCGTGCCGGCCACCGAGGGACCGCACGCGGTCAACGAGAGCAGCAGGGCGCACATCGCGGCGGCCGTGGCGCCGCGCAACCGCACGTCACCCACCCGAGTGCATGTCTTCGGCGTCCGGGACCATGCCGTCCTCGGGGTCGTCCAGCCAGCCCTCGGGCAGCACGACCTTGGCGGGCGAGCCCTGCCGGCCGCGCGGCTCGTCGGCGCTGTCCGGGAACGCCAGGTCCGGGTCGAGCCGGCCGACCAGGTCGTCCAGCTCGGCGAGCGTGGACACCATGGCCAGGCTGCGCCGCAGGTCCGCGCCCACCGGGAAGCCCTTCAGGTACCAGGCCATGTGCTTGCGCAGGTCGCGCACGCCCTTGTCCTCGCCGAGGAAGTCCGCGAGCAGCGCGCCGTGCCGGCGCAGGATCTCCGCCACCTGCCCCAGCCGGGGGCCGGGCGGGATCGGCTCGCCCCGGAACGCCGCCTGGAGCTCGCCGAACAGCCACGGCCTGCCCAGGCAGCCGCGCCCGACGACGACGCCGTCGCAGCCGGTCTCGGCGACCATGCGCAGGGCGTCGCGGGCGCTGAAGATGTCGCCGTTGCCGAGCACCGGGACGTCGGTGACGGCCTCCTTCAGCCGGGCGATCGCCGACCAGTCGGCCTGCCCGGAGTACCGCTGCACCGCGGTCCGCGCGTGCAGCGCGACCGCCTGGGCGCCCTCATCGGCGGCGATGCGCCCCGCGTCCAGGTAGGTGAGGTGGTCGTCGTCGATGCCGATGCGGAACTTCACCGTCACCGGCACCCCCGCCGGTTCGGCGGCCCGCACGGCGGCGCGCACGATCCGCCGGAACAGCTGCCTCTTGTACGGCAGCGCCGCCCCGCCGCCCTTGCGCGTCACCTTGGGCACCGGGCAGCCGAAGTTCATGTCGACGTGGTCGGCCCGGTCCTCGCCGACGATGATCCGCACCGCCTCCGCCATGGACGTCGGGTCCACGCCGTAGAGCTGCATCGAACGGGGGCGCTCGCCCTCGCCGAAGGTGATCATCTGCATCGTCTTGGAGTCGCGCTCCACGACGGCGCGGGCAGTGATCATCTCGCACACGTAGAGCGAGCTGGAACTGCCGAACTCGCGGCAGAGCTGCCGGAACGCGACGTTCGTGATGCCCGCCATCGGTGCGAGCACGACGGCGGGATCGACCAGGTACTGGCCGATCTTCAGGGGCTTGGTGGCGTGCAGCGCGGTCGACATCGCTCCCATTGTCACCCAGCGACGCCAGTGGCGGTCGCCACAGACCGCGGACCGACCCCCTGCCCGCCGCCCCCCGCAACCAAGATGTGTCCCGCGACACCCCGCAGCCACCGTCGAACCCCACCCCCGACGTCCACTACCCTCGACCGCGGGCCGCTAGCTCAACTGGCAGAGCAGCGGACTTTTAATCCGCGGGTTCAGGGTTCGAGCCCCTGGCGGCCCACCAAACCCCCAGGTCAACGGCCTGGGGGTTTTGCTGTTCACGATCGCTGTCGGGGCTTCGGCGCACGTGAGGTCGTGGTCGACTTGGCGCGCGGTGGGGTGGGGTGGCGGTTAGCTTGGTCTCGTGCGGCTGGCTACCTGGAACGTGAACTCGGTCAAGCAGCGGATGCCCCGGTTGTTGGGGTGGCTCGACGAGCGGGCCCCTGATGTGGTGTGCCTCCAGGAGACCAAGCTCGCCGACGAGGCGTTCCTCGCGCTGCTGGGCGATGAGCTCCGGACGCGTGGGTACGGGGTGGCCGTGCACGGGCAGGCGCAGTGGAACGGGGTGGCGATCCTCTCGCGGGTCGGGCTGGACGACGTCGTCGTCGGGTTGCCCGGCGGGCCCGGGTTCCCGGAGCAGGAGGCACGGGCGGTGTCGGCCACTTGTGGGGGTGTGCGGGTGCACTCCGTCTACGTGCCGAACGGGCGGGAGGTCGACTCGGAGCACTTCCGCTACAAGCTGGAGTGGTTGGCGGCGCTCCGGCGGGTGGTGGCGGGTGGGCCCGAGGACGTCGTGGTGTGCGGCGACGTGAACATCGCCCCGGCGGACGCCGACGTGTTCGACCCGGCCGCGTTCGCGGGGCACACGCACGTCACGGACGTGGAGCGGGCCGCGTTGGGGGAGCTGCAGGCGTTGGGGCTGCACGACGTCGTGCGCGACCGGTGGCCGGACTCGCGGATCTACACGTACTGGGACTACCGGGCCGGGATGTTCCACCAGGACCTCGGGATGCGGATCGACCTGGTGCTCGCCTCGGCCGGTGTGGCGGCGCGCGCCGAGGCGGCCTGGGTGGACCGGAAGGCCCGGAAGGGGACCTCGCCCAGCGACCACGCGCCGGTGGTGGTGGACCTGGACGAGGCGCCGGACGGCGACATCGGGCCGGTCGTGCCGCCGCCCTCCGCGCCGCGTGCGCGCAAGACGGCCAAGGTTCCGCGTTGAGCACGTGAACCGCACGGCGCCGCCATCATGACGATGAGGACCTGCGCGGGGTTATGGAGCGGCGGTGCCGGTGAATGGACGACGCCGAGCCGGACGCCGTCGTGGACGACCGCTGCGCGGGTGAGGTGCAGACGCCGACCTCGGGCGCCGGTGGCCCGGCTAGTCGAACCGCTCGCAGGCCACGCCGTCGCGGTCCAGGTCGAGGTGGTGGCGGTCCCGGCCGTGCACCTCGATCCGGGTGACGCCCTGGTCGTGCAGCCAGCGGCAGCGGTCCCACACGCCGCGCGGGAAGCGCAGCGGTACGCAGACCCCGTCCGTGGTGTACGAGGGGTGGCAGTCCCAGCCCTGCGGTGACTCGGGCACGGGCGGCGGTCCGGGCGGTGGGGGGTGCGGCGGCGGGTGGTGCGGTGGTGGCGGGTGGTGCGGCGGGGGCGTCTCGTCCGGGACGTCCCCCACCGGCTGCCGCTCGCCCGCCGGCGACGGTGACGGGGGTGGTGGCGGCGGGGGTTCGGGGCGCTGCGGCGGCGGTGCGAGCACCACGACGGGGGTCGTGGACCGCACCACCTCGACGGTGGTGGTGAAGGTCGCGCTGAGCACGCCCGGCCCCACCGGCGCGACGGCTACCCGGTGCGCGTCCACGGGGCGCGGCCGGTCGACCGACAGGGCGAGCGCCACCAGCCCGGCGGACGCCAGCACGAGCGCCGCGCCGGCCAGGCCGATCCGTCTGCCACTGCTCATCCCAGCACCCGCTCCAGCGTTCCACGGTGTCACGTGGAATCGGTCGCGCGTGCCGGTGCGTTACGCCCGGCCCCCCACTGCGGGTGATCAGCCGCTCACGTCGGGTCCCGCGCGCTCGATCTCCACCCTGATCACGACGCGCCGCTCGCGCTCCATCGCCGCCCGGTACTCGTCCCAGTCGGGGTGCTCGCCGGAGATGCGCCGGTACAGGTCGACCAGCGGTTCCATCGCCTCCGGCAGGGGCACCACGGTGGCCGGCCCCTCGACCTGGAGCCAGTCGCCGAAGAAGCCCTCGGTGAGGAAGCACAGCGCGGCGCGCGGGTCGTTGCGCAGTTGGCGCGTCTTGTAGGCCGTCTCCCGGGTGCTGACCACGACGCGGCCCTCGTCGTCGACGGCCGCCAGCACCGGCGACATCTGCGGCGTGCCGTCCGACCGGTGCGCCAGCAGCACGGCGCGCGGGTTGCGGCGGATGAAGTCCCTTGCGCGGTCCAGGTCCATGGACCCATCCTGCCGCCGCCCGCGCCGTGCCACGATCGGTCGGGTGGACGTCGGACTGATGGGCCCGGACTCCGTGACGTGGCAGTTGCACGCCGACCCGGCGATGTGGGTGGCGGGCATCGCCGGCCTCCACCTCCAGGCGCTGCACCCGAGGGCCGTCGCCGGGGTGGTGCAGAACTCGGGTTTCCGGCGGGACCCGCTGGGTCGCCTGCTGCGCACCGCCGGCTTCGTCGGCGCGGTCAGCTACGGCTCGACCGACGAGGCGCGCCGGGCCGCGGCACGGGTGCGCGGGGTGCACCGCTCCCTGCGCGCCCGGGACGCCGCCGGCCGCGCGTTCCGCGTCGACGACCCGGAGCTGCTGCTGTGGGTGCACTGCGCCGAGGTGCACTCGTTCGCCACCGTGCTGCGCCGCGCCGGCTACCGGCTCACCGACGCCCAGGTCGACCGCTACTACGACGAGCAGCGCCGCACGGCCGCCCTGGTGGGCCTGCGCGCCGACGAGGTGCCGGGCAGCGCGGCGGGGATGGCCGCGTACTTCGCGGGCGTGCTGCCGGAGCTGCGGCGCACCGCCGACTCGGAGGTCGTCCGCCGGTTCCTGCTCCGACCGCCGCTGCCCGGCGCGCTGCGCCTGGGCCTGGGCGCCTACGAGCCGCTGCTGGGGCGCCTCGCGTACTCCGTGCTGCCGCCGTGGGCCGTCGCCCTGCACGGCCACCGCCCGTACCCGGCACCGGTCGCCACGGGACTGCTGCGGTCGGTGCGGGCCGCGGCGCTGCTGGTGCCCGCGCCGCTCCGGTGGCGCGTGCCCGAGGGGCACGTGAACAGGGCCGTGCGGCGGCTCGGGGTCCGCGCGGTGCCGAGGCGCGGCCTGCTGCCCCGGTGACGGGGTCGCGCGCCTCACAGGCCGCACTGCTCCGAACGGCGCAGCGGAAAGGTCCGGTGCGACGTTCGTCGCACCGGAGTTACCGACCGGTTTGCTTAGCATGGGAAAAGTCCGGTGCGCCGATCCGCACCGCGTTTCCCGAGCACCCGAGAGGTACGCAACCCATGTTGTCGCGACGACTGCTGCCCGCGACCGCCGTGGTGGCGGCCCTGTTCTCCAGCGCCGCGTGCGGCGGTGCGAGCGACGACACGTTGGAGGGCAGGGCCGAGGACGGCAGCCTCACCATCGGCATCCGCTTCGACCAACCCGGCCTGGCCCAGCGCAGGCTCGACGGCAAGTTCGTCGGCTTCGACGTGGACGTCGCCAAGTACGTGGCGGCCCAGCTCGGCGTCGAGGAGAAGGGCATCACCTGGAAGGAGGCCCGCTCCGCCGACCGCGAGAGGCTGATCGCCGAGGGCGAGGTCGACTTCGTCGTCGCCACCTACTCGATCACCGACAAGCGCAAGGAGCAGGTGTCCTTCGCCGGTCCCTACTTCCAGACCGGGCAGGGCCTGCTGGTGCGGTTCACCGAGGCCGACATCACCGACCCGGGCCACCTCGACGGCAAGCGCCTGTGCTCGGTCACCGGCTCGACGTCCGCGCAGAAGGTCAAGGACCAGTTCGCGCAGGGCGTGCAGCTCGTCGAGTACGGCCAGTACTCCGACTGCGTCACGGCGCTGCTGGCGTCCAAGGTCGACGCGGTCACCACCGACGAGGTCATCCTCGCCGGGTACGTGGCGGAGAACCCCGAGCTGCTCAAGCTCGTCGGGCAGCCGTTCACCACCGAGCGCTACGGCGTGGGGCTGCTCAAGGGCGACGGCGAGGGGCGGGCCGACGTCAACGCCGCCCTGGAGAAGATGATCAGCTCCGGCGAGTGGCTCGCGGCCCTGGAGCGCAACATCGGCCAGGCCGACATCGAGCTGCCGGAACCGCCCGAGGTGACCGAGAAGTAGATCCCGGGTTGACCAATGGGGTCCGAACGGTAGTGCTGAAGGTCACCCAACCGATACCCTCGGCAACGCAGGCCGTGGTTTCTGTGTTCGTGTCTCACGCTCGCGGAACGACACGCGGGCGTGCCGTCCCCGCTGGTGGCAGCGGGGGAAACGCCCCCGGGACGGCCGGGGTTGCACGGTGCAGCCCCAAGCTTCCCTGCGATGGAGGCAGGTACATGGCACTGGGCACTGTCAAGTGGTTCAACTCCGAGAAGGGCTTCGGCTTCATCGCCCAGGAGAACGGCGGACCGGACGTCTTCGTGCACTACTCGGAGATCCAGGGCCAGGGGTTCCGCACCCTGGAGGAGAACCAGCGGGTCGAGTTCGAGATCGGGCAGGGAACCAAGGGACCGCAGGCCCAGAACGTGCGCAAGGTCTGATCTTCCCGATTGGTCCCCACGAGCGTGACGCAGGCCCCCGACCGGTTCGGTCGGGGGCCTGTTCGCCGTCGTGCGGGGGTTTCCGGTCCTAGTAGCCGCGCTGGCGGGCTTCCCACTCCAGTCGCTGCATGACCCACTCGGTGGCCAGCGCCTGGGGGGACGTCTGCCGCTCGGCGGCCATCTCCTTCAGCTGCTCGTTCGCCATCAGCTGGAGGCGGAGCTGGTAGACCTGCGCGTTGCCGAAGCTGGTGCCGGCGGTGGTCTCCGCGTCCGCGGTCTCCGGGGCCAGCGCGGCGAGGTAGGACGCCAGCTCCTCGTCGGGGAGCAGTTCCTCGGGCTGTTCACGGTGTGGCGGGCGATGCCGGCCGGACTTCGAGCGTCCTAGCGATCCAAGAGGCACCGCGCCACGATAACGGTTGGATTGCGGAAGCGTACGAACTGTGGCCTGGGTCACACTTGTGTGCATGGAGAGGCCCCCGCGCCAGGGGGAGGAACGCGGGGGCCGGAGGGGATCTCCACAGGTGCTGACCGGGGGTGTGTCAGCAAATCGGATTGTTGCACGCGCACGGGGAGCTGGGGAGTGGGTTCGCGGTAAATCTTCGGCCCGCGACCTCCCCCCGGACCCGTCGCGGCGGCGACCGGTGGGACGGGTCAGGCCAGGGCGTACCCGGCCTCCTCGACCGCGGCGCCCACCTCGTCGCGCGACAGCTCCCGGGTGCTGGTCACGGTGACCGCGCCCGAGTCGAGCGCCACGTCGACGCCGGTCACCCCGTCGACCGCGGTCAGCTCCTCGGTGACCGAGCTGACGCAGTGCCCGCAGGTCATGCCGGTGACGGTGTAGGTGCTGGTGACGGACATGGCGCCCCTCGTCTTCCTCGTCGGTGCTCTGGCCTTCGAGGATACCCCTAGGGGGTAGAGGTGTCCTCTCCCGGGGGCTCCAGTTGCGTGATCTCGCCCTCCAGCCGCTGGACCAGTTCCTCCAGGCCCGCGAGCATCCCGTCCAGCTCGCTCATCTTGTCGCTCATCAAGCGGTCGATGTCGGCCTCGATGGCGGCCAGCGAGAGGCCGCCGAACACGTCCTGGCCGGCCGCCGGTGCCGGTTCGGGGGCGGGGTCCGCCGCGGGGTCCGGGGCGTGGCCGGCCGCGTGGTCCGGTGCGGAATCGGACGCGGAATCGGGCGCCCGGTCGGGTGCGGCCTCCACGGGCGCGGCCTGGGCGGCACCCGTCGTGCCCGGCAACGGCCCGCCGGCCCGCTCGGCGGCCGGCTCGGTGCTCCGCCCGGCGGCCGGCGACCCCGCGTCCGGCCGGTCGGCGTTCGGCGTTTCGGCGTGCGGCCGGTCCGCCGACGACGTGCCCGCGCCCGGGCGCGTCGCCGCCGCTGCGTCCGTCACCGCTGGTTCCGGCGTCTGGCCCGGTACCGGTTCGGTCATGGGTCCTGCCCTCCTCGTTCACGACAAGCACATCACGCGGCGCTTGACACCAAGTGGCCTACACGGAAAGTGACGCTCCGTCGCCCCCGAATCACTCTCCGGGGGGCTGCGGCGGTTCGACGGGCTCGCTTAGCCTCGCGCCAACCTCAAGTCGGGGAGGCGTCATGAGCGGGTCCCTAGAAGTACGTCAGTTCCTGTGGAACCAGGACGACACCATGTCCAGGCCGGGCGGAGCCGGAGTGCCCGCCCAGCGCACCGGCGAACCATCGCGGATCTCGGACGAGCAGGTGCACAAGGCGCGGCTGTCGGTCGCGCGGGGAGCCACCAGCGCCGAGGACTGCCGGTTGCTGCTCGACATGCTCGGGCTGTCGCCGGGTGAGGACGGGGGCCTGCCACCCGTTCAACGGTAGACGCGCAGGTGGCGACCCATCCGAGACGCGCACCCCCCGGAAGCGCGTCTCGGGTGGGTCGCTCAGGAACATACCGAGCGGTCTTTTTCCGGGCAACGCCCTTGCGGTGGGGCCGTGCCTGGGCGAAGGCTCCGGGGTGACCAATCACACCCACCGGAGCCCCGATGCCCCAGCAGCACCGCGCCGTGGCCACCCGTGACGCGATCCTGCGCGCGGCGGCCGAGGAGTTCGACCGGCTCGGCTACGAGGGCGCGGCGCTGAGCGCCGTCCTCGACCGCGGCGGCGTCACCAAGGGCGCCTTCTACTTCCACTTCGCGTCCAAGGAAGCGCTGGCCGCGGTGCTCGTCCGGCTCCAGGAGGAGCTGTGGCCACGTCTGGCGGGCGAGTGGCGCGCCCGCGGGCTCGACCCGCTGTCCACCGCGGTCGGTCTCGTCCAGGACGCCGCCGAGCGGCTCTCCCGCGACGTCGTGCTGCGCGCCGGCGTGCGGCTCGCGGCCGACCGGGAGCTGGACCACCCCGGCCTGGCCGCCTCGCACCTGCGCTGGGAGGCCGTCGTCGGCGAGCTGCTGGGCGACGCCCGCGCCGAGGGGCTGCTGCTCGCCGGGGTCGACCCGGCCGCCGCCGCGCGGGCGCTGTGCTCCGCGGCCCTCGGCGCCCGGCTGATCTCCGTCGCCGCGTCCCGCTGCGCCGACTACCCGGAACGGATGCGCGAGGTGTGGCGGCTGGTCCTGCCCGGACTGGCCGCCCCGGAGTCCCGCGCGGCGGCCGAGCGGCTCCTCGACGCGCCCTGAACGCGCTTCCGGAGCGCTTCCGGAGCGCTTCCGGCGGGACGGAATCGCAGGTCAGGCGTTTGTCGGACCCCCGTTTTGGAGCTGCGGGGCATCGTGCCCTATGCTTACGATGCTTCCACCGGACAGCGTGGAGGGCCTGGGAAAAAGGTGGCCCAAGGGCTGCCGGAGGAACTGGGTCCCCATCGTCTAGCGGCCTAGGACCCCGCCCTTTCAAGGCGGTAGCGCGGGTTCGAATCCCGTTGGGGGCACGTAGTACAGTAGGATCAGCAGTGCGCAGTACAGCAAGGCCCAGTGGCGCAGTTGGTTAGCGCGTCGCCCTGTCACGGCGAAGGTCGCGGGTTCGAGTCCCGTCTGGGTCGCAAGGCAGTTCGGCTATACGGCCGGGCCGCTGCCTGGCCAGGTAGCTCAGTTGGTACGAGCGACCGCCTGAAAAGCGGTAGGTCGGCGGTTCGACCCCGCCCCTGGCCACGCTCACGCGAAAAAGCCCCCGCAGAATTCCGCGGGGGCTTTTTTCATTCTCCCGGGGCGAACCGGACGAGCGCGAGCGCTTGGTCGTCGTGCACTTTCGACCGTCGCCACTTCGTGCGATCCGCATCACCCCGTTCAGCGACGCGAATCGCGTCCAGCACCGCGTCCGGCCCTTTTTCCGACGTGATGTGCGCCACCTCGTGCCAGTCGGTGAAGAGGCCGTAGTCGTCCACCCCGCACGACACGCCGTCGGTGGCGAGCAGGACGGCCCGCACCTCGTGCCGGGGCCAGGTGCGCCGCACGGCCCGGTGCGCGGCGGCCGGGTCGGCCTCGGCGACCCACCAGCCGCCCTCGCGGTTGCGCCAGTCGGTGATCCGGTCGACCGCGCCGCGCAGGTCCCGCAGCCGGGTGTCGGCGACGACGTGCGCGGCGGTGCCGGTGGCCGTGGCCGCGCCGGTGAAGACGACGACCGGGCTGTCGGCGAGCACGAGCACGTCCACGGTCGCCTCGGTCCACCGCGCGATCGCGACCGTGGACGACGGCGCGGCGCCGGGCACGAGGCCGTGCTCGTCGCGCAACCGGGTGATGGCGGCGGCCAGTTCGTCGGCGAGGTCGCCGTGCAGGCCGTCCGCCCCGGTCAGCTGCTCGGCGAGGTGGCGGGAGTGCCAGCCGCCGTCGCGTTCGCGCGGGGTGGGCGAGGTGGCGCCGTCCAGGAGCACGACGGCGTTCGGCAGGACGACGACGCGGTCCTCGGTGGGGCGCGGCAGGCCGTCCAGGCCGACCCCGGCGCGTTCGGCGGTGGTGATCTCGGGCTTCGGGGGCCGTGGCCCCGGCGGTCGTGGCCCTGGTGCTCGTGGCCCTGGTGCTCGTGGCCCTGGTGCTCGTGTCATCGGTGGTCGAGCCTAGTGCGTCAACCTGGGTTGACAACACCGGTTTTGTCAACCAAGGTTGACGGCATGACAGAGGCAACGGAGCTCGCCTCGGCGGCGGGCGACCAGGACCCCAGGGTCGGGCTGCGAGCGGTCAGCGCACTGCGCCGGCTCCTGGAGACGCTGGAGGCCGTGCAGGTGCGCAACGCCCGCGCCCGCGGCTGGTCGTGGCAGGAGATCGCGGCCGAACTGGGCGTGACCCGGCAGGCCGTCCACAAGAAGCACGGGGGAGACCGATGATCGGCGAGAAGTTCACCAGGGAGGCGCGGAGGGCCGTCCGCAACGCCGTCGTCGAGGCCGAACGGCTCGACGCCCACGAGATCGGACCCGAGCACCTGGCGCTCGCGCTGCTCGACGCGCCGGTGCTCGTGACCTTCGACCTGCCCCGCGACGAGGTGGTCGAGGCGTTCGCCGCCGCCCGCCGCAAGGGCGGGCTCAGCGACGCCGACACCCGGGCGCTGCGCGGGCTCGGCATCGACGTCGACGCCATCGTGGCCTCGGTCGAGCGCACCCACGGCGAGGGCGCGCTGGCCGTGGCGCCCCGCCGCCGGCGCAGGTTCTTCGGCAACCACCTGCCGTTCACCGCCGCCGCCAAGAAGACCATCGAACGCAGCCTCGTCGAAGCGCGCGACCTCGGCCACGACTTCCTCGGCCAGGAGCACCTGGTCCTCGCGCTGCTCTCCGCCCACGACCTCGTCACCGAGGTGCTGGGGGCGCGCGGCGTCGAGTACGCCGAGGTCAGGAAGCTGGTCGCGCGCTCACCCAGGTGACCAGGGGCAGGAACGCCTGGGTCAGCGGGCCGATGGACACCGCGTACAGGACGGTGCCGATGCCGATGGTGCCGCCGAGCAGCCACCCGACCGCCAGCACGGTCAGCTCCACCACCGTGCGCACCAGGCGCAGCGACGTCCCGGTCCGCGCGCAGAACCCGGTCGTGAGACCGTCGCGCGGGCCGGGACCGAGCCGCGCGCCGATGTAGACGGCGGCGGCCAGGCCGTTCAGCACGATGCCCGACACCAGGAACAGCACGCGCGGCAGCAGCTCGTGCGGCGCGGGCAGGATCGCGAGCGTCACGTCCACCGCGACACCGATCACGACGACGTTGCTCACCGTGCCGACGCCGGGGCGCTGGCGCAGCGGTATCCAGCACAGCAGCACCAGCACGCCGACCAGCGCGGTCACCGTGCCGAAGCTCAGCCCGGTGCGCTCGGTCAACCCCTCGTGCAGCACGTCCCACGGGTCGAGGCCCAGGGTGGCGCGGATCTGCAACCCCATGCTCGCGCCGTAGAGCCACAGGCCCGCGAGGAGCTGGGGAACGCGGCGGAGCGGGGAGACGGTGACGGGGACCTGGGTGAGTGCGGCGAGCATGTGGCCATACTTCGTCCTCATTGGCCTTGTATTCCAGGGCCAATGCTGATTAATTGGCCTCATGGGCACTGAAATCCCGCCAGGTGGACGTATTTCCGGGTTCCGCCTGGCGCGGCTGCTCGGCGAGTGGCGTCGCCGCGGTGCCCGGCAGGGTTCGGCCGACCTCGCCGCCGCGATCCGCCTGCTCGTGCTCGACGGCCGCCTGCCCGCCGGCACCCGGCTGCCCGCCGAGCGCGAACTGGCCGACGCGCTCCCCGTCAGCCGCACCATGATCACCGCGGCCCTCGACCAGCTGCGCGAGGAAGGGCTCGTCGCCAGCCGCCGCGGCGCCGGGTCGTGGATCAGCCTGCCCACCGGCGCGCTCGGCATCCTCCCCGACACCCCGCTCGTCGGGCACAGCATGGTCGACTTCGCCCGCGCCGCCCCGCCCGCGCTGCCCGGCGTGCTCGCCGCGTTCGACTCGGTGCGCCGCCGCCTGCCCGAGCACCTCGCCGACCACGGCTACTACGAGCACGGCCACCCCGACCTGCGCCGCGCCATCGCCGCCCGCTACGAAGCCCGCGGCCTGCCCACGTCACCCGACCAGATCGTGGTCACCAGCGGCGCGCAGCACGCGTTGGCCCTGGTCCTGCGCCTGCTCACCGGCCCGGGCGACCGGGTGCTCGTGGAGCAGCCGAGCTACCCGAACGCCCTGGACGCCATCAAGTCCGTGTCCGCCATCCCCGTCCCGGTGGCCATGACCGACACCGGCTGGGACCTCCCCGGCATCGCCGCCGCCCTCCGCCAAGCCGCGCCGCGCCTCGCGTACCTGGTCGTGGACTTCCACAACCCCACCGCGCACCGGCTGGACGCGGGGGGCAGGGCCGAACTGGCCGACACCGCCCGCCGCGCCCGCACCCCGCTCGTCGTCGACGAGACCGTCTACGAACTGGACCTCGACGGCGACCCGCTGGACGGACCACCGCCGATGGCGAAGTTCGCCGAGGACCTGGTCATCACCCTGGGCTCGGCGAGCAAGTCCCACTGGGGCGGCCTGAGGATCGGGTGGATCCGCGCCACCCCCGAGGTCGTCCACCGCCTGATCTCCACGAGGACCGCCCTCGACCTGGGGTCGGCGGTGGTCGACCAGCTGGTGCTGGCCGAGCTGCTCGCCGACCCGGACCCGGCGCTGCGCGAGCGGAGGGCGGAGCTGGCCGAGCGCCGCGACGTCCTCATGGCCGGCCTGCGCGAGCACTGCCCGACCTGGCGCTTCCGCCGCCCGGCCGGCGGGCTGAGCGTGTGGTGCGAGCTGGACGCGCCGGTCAGCACCCGGATAGCCGTCGTCGCCCAGAACCACGGCATCCGCCTGGCCCCGGGCGCCCGCTTCGGCGCCCACGGCGGGCTGGAGCGCTGGTTGCGCCTGCCGTTCGTCCAGCCGCCGGACGTGCTCCGGGACGCGGCGAAACGCCTGGGCCTGGTGGCGGCCTCGGTGACGGGGGTCGGCGTGCCGGTCGAATCGGACCTCGCCGTCCCGGTGGCCTGACCTGCGCTGATCCGCCCTGACCTGCGCCGCCCCCGATCCGCCCCCTTGGCCCGATCCTCCCTGCGCTGGCCCGACTCGGCCTGGTTCCGCTCGGTCGGCTCTCCGCTCGCGCTGGTCGGTCCAGCTTCGACCTGGCTTCCGCTCGACTCCTACCTCACCTTTCGCGCTCCTACCTGCTGCGGCTGACCCTGTCGCGCGGATGGGCGCGGGGGGCGGCGCTGGTGGGCTGCGGGTGGGGGGCAGGCGGTGGTGTGGCAGGTGGTGGTGCGGTGGGCTGGCGGTGGGTGGGCTGGCGGTGGGGCGGCGGTGGTGGCTGGTGGGTTGGGGGGTGGTCGCTCGGGGATTCCTCATGTCAACCGATGAGCGAGACCCCGTTTACGTACATGTTCGGGGCGATGATCACCCGATCGTGTGTCCCGTCGGGTTCCGGCACAGCCCCTCGATGAGCCGGAACCCGACGGCGGTGGTAGGACCTGCGGCGGGGGACGCTCCAGGGATTGGCGTCCCCTGCCGCAGGTTCCTGTGCGGTCCCGATCGCCGCGGGGGCAGCGCTGCGACGGGACCTTCACCCGTTCGTGCCGGGGCGCGGTCGGCAGGAACGGGGAGCTTTGGGGGGTGGTGCTGGGGTGTGCGTCAGCGCTCGGGCGCTGCGTGGAGGACATCCGCACGGCTCATGAGCAGGTGCGGGAACGCGAGGTCACCGGGGTGTCGCCCGGACGGGCAGACCGGTGCCGTGGTGCTCAGTCGGGTGACGTGCTGGGCAGCCCGGGGATGCTGCCCGGGGACCGCCGGTCGTTCCGCCGCTCCACCGCCAGCGCGGTGAGCGGGTACGGCGTCGACTCGGTGGTGAACGACGCGATCACGCCGCCGCGGTGGCCGCCACCGCTGTCGGTGGTGCTGTTCGACGACGCGCTCGGCGCGGCGGGCGCGTGCTTCGGCGCGGGCGCGGGGGCGCTCGGTTCCGGCGCCTCCCAGATCACCTCGGCGTTCGCCGCGACCGGGGACGTCGCCGTCACCTGCTGGAACGCGGCGATCGGCGAGGCCACCCACGGGTCCGTCCGGGGAACGGCCACCGGTTCGAGGGCTGCCGGCTCGGGTGCCGCCGGTTCGGCCGCGGGCGGGGCGAGGGGCACCGACACCGCGGCTTCCCTCGCCGCCACCTTGGCGGCCACCTTCGCCTCGTACGCGGCCACGGGCATCACGTTGCTCGCCCGACCCGAGTAGGTGTAGCCGGAGAAGCCGCTGTGCTCGGCCTCGTAGTCGTAGTCGTAGTCGTACGGCTGCTCGTCCGCCGCCTCGACCTCGAAGGAGGGCGCGGCGGAGAGCGGGGACGACCCCAGTTGGGCGGGGCCCAGCGCGGCGGTGCCGGTCAGGCTGTGCGCCGACAGGCCGCTGTCGGTCAGGGCCTGCGCGGTCAGACCGCCCTGGGCCAGGTCGAACAGCGGGTTCTCCACCGGGTGCCGGGGCACGTCGAGGACCGTCGGGAACAGGTCGGACACCGCCAGCGGGTCGTGGTCCGGCAGCGCGGCGGCCAACTGCTCGATGGCCGACGCGTGCTGCTCGTCCACGGTGGTGTTCACCGCGTCGAGGGCCGTCGACACCTCGTCCGGGTGATCCGCGGCGTCCGCCGAGGCGGAACCCGCGCACGTCAACCACGCCGCCGTCGCCAGTCCGCCCACCGCGAGCGCCCGCAGCAGCAGCGACCCGCTGCGGCGCACCGCGTCGGAGACTGCCACTGCTGATCACCACCGTTCCGGGTGAGGCGAACGGGACGGACCGTTCGAGGTCGACGTTGTGCTATGTCTAGCACTGGTCACCTGATTTTCGAACGTTCTCGCGCGGAACCCACTCGGAAGGGCGGTGTGGTGCGGCTGTCCGGGTTGTCGTACCCGTCCGTGAACACCGTCCGTCGTACCCACCGCATCGGGTGAAGAACCCTCGCGTCCGCTGTGGACGGACCGGCGATCGTCCGAACGCGACGGTCCACATCGCTCCCTGCTGCATGAACTGCGGTGGGCTGGGGTGGAGCGCAGGACCGCGGTGATCGTCGCCGAGGGCTCCGTTACCCCCGAAGTGATTCAACCGTTCGGGTGAGCGAGTACTGGGCGGGCCGGGTGATCCGAACGTCGCTCGCGTTGGTGCCCGAGCCAGGTCCCGGTGCACGCGTTCACCCGGCCCCGACGCAGACGAAGCCGAGGTCACCGTGCTTCGCCTGCGCATCGGCGAGCGCCTGCGCCGGCCGGTCCAGGCCCGCGTGCAGGTCGATCATCAGGTCCACCACGCGGCGGTCGTCGGGCACGACCCGGACGCTCTCCACCACGACCCGCGCCCCGCGCCGCAGCAGCACGCGCCCCAGGTCGGACGCGCACGACGACAGCACGACCACCGCCGGCACGCGCGGCAGGGCGGCGAAGTCGTGCCCGTGCAGCGGGCCGTCGTCGAGGTGCAGGTGCGAGAACGGCTCGTCCCGGTGCACGCCGTGCGCCGCGACGTGCAGGACGTCCGCGTCGAGCATGCAGTGCAGCGTTTCGTCCACAGTGGAGCGGAATCGGCCGCCGTGCCGCCGCCGCAGCACGTCGACCTCGTACCGGGCGTGCCGCAGGTCGGGACCGGCCACCCACAGCCGGTCGGCCACGGCCAGTGGCCGCTGGTCCGCGCGGAACCAGCAGGTCGCCGACGGCGCGGTCGACACGGCACGCCCCCGCGCGGACGGCAGCGCGGCCCACGGCACCCGCGCCAGCTCCGGGCTCGGCACGACCACCAGCGGTCGGTCGCCCGCCGGGCGCAGCAGCCGGTCCAGCCCGGCCACGGCCTGCGGCGCGTCCGCCAGCGACAGCGCGCGGACGTGCCGGGCGGTGGCCGCCGCCTCGCCGAAGTCGTGCAGCCGCACGCGCCCGGCCGCGACGGACACCGCGACCAGCCTGCCCCGGTGGCTGAGGAAGACCAGCAGGGCGTGGTCGCCCAGCGCGTCGACCACGTCGGTCAGCGGCACGGCGCGCTGCGCCGACCCGGCCCGGGAGAGGCGGCGGATCTCGCGTTCCAGCAGGGCGACGCGGGCGTGGTCGGCCCGGGCGCGGGCGCGGCGGAGTTCGGCGCCGGCGTCCGCGGCCTCCGGGGTGGGCACGGGCTCGGGGGTGCGGCGGCGCTCGCTCCACCGCCACGCGGAGCGGGCGTCGCGACTGGTCAGGGCGTGGTCGAGGGCGATGTCCACCAGGTCTCCACGGGTGTCGGGTTCGTGCAGCGCGAGTCCCGCGCGGCAGGCGGCGACGGCGTCGCGCCGGGTGGTCGCGAGGCGGGCGCGGGCGAGCCAGCCGATGGCCCTCGCCCGGTCGGTGCCCCGGTGCCTGCGGGCCGCCGCCTGCTCGGGGGCGTGGGTGAGGCGCAGATCGGCGGCGTCGTCGTGGTGGCCGTACCGGTCGCACGCGTCGGCGACGGTGATGGCGGTAGCGGCGATGGTGGTGGTAACGGCGGTGGCGGATGGGGTGGAGGTGGCGGCGATGGTGGCGGCGGTGGCGGATGGGGTGGCGGTAGCGGCGGAGGTGGTGGCGGCGGATGGGGCGGGGGCGGCGGCAGAGGTGGTGGCGGTGGTGGAGGAAAGGGCGGCGGTGGGGGAGTCGGGGTTGCCCGCCAGCAGGGCTACGGCTTGGGCCGCCGGTACCCAGGTCGGGTCGTGCTCGCGGAACAGGGCTTCGGCGTCGGTGGCCAGGGCGAGGGCGGTCGTGCGGTCGCCCGCGCGCAGGGCGCACCGGGCGGCGAGCAGCAGGGCTTCGGGCAGGCGCGAGGCCACGGCCGGGCGGAGGACGGCGGTCGCGTCGCGGACCAGGCCGGTGGTGAGGAGGGAGCGGGCGAGGGTGAGGGTGCGGACGGCGCGCTCGCGGTAAGCCGCCTCGTGGGTGTCGGGCTCGTGGGTGTCGGGCTCGTGCCGGTCGGGGGTGCGAGGGGTGGGGCTCCTGTGGGCGGTCACGCGGTGAACCACGGGGTCGTCAGGTCGTGGCTCGGGCCGGTCAGCACGAACCTGATCGGGCCGGACGGGACGTGGTCCGCGTGGAACCAGCCGGAGGGGTCGACCTGGACCCTGGTCTCGCTGCCCGGCCTGCACACCAGGACCACGCCGGCGCGGGTGGTGGGGCTGGTCAGGCCCGTGGCGTGCAGGCCGGTCTCCCCGTGGTCCAGGTGCAGGTCCAGGCCGGCGAAGCGGAGCGTCCTGGTGGCGCCGCGCCCGCGCACGCCCGGCGGGGTGGTGCGCGCCGAGTCGGTGAGCAGGCGCATCGGCAGGGCGTCGGTGCGCTCGGCCAGGGCGGACCTGGCGTGGTGGGCCAGGACCTCGGGGATCGGGTCGAGCCGGTCGACCAGGTGGGCCAGGGCGTCGAGCAGCTCGCGGTCCGTGCTCACCGGGCCACCTCCACGCCGAGGCGGCGGCGCAGCACCGCGAGGCAGCGGGCGCGGGTGGGGCCCAGGCTGTTGAGCGGGACACCGACCGCCTCCGCCACCTGGGAGAACGACAGCTCCGGCGCGAAGGCAGCCAGCCTCAGCACCTCGCGGCAGCGGTCGGTCAGGGTGGCGTAGGCGAGCCAGAGCCTGGTGCGGGTCTCGTTCGTCAGCGCGGAGTGCTCGGGTGTCACCCCGTCGTCCGGCACGTCCCAGACCTCGCCCGGGGCCTCGCGACCGCGCAGCCGCAGCACGGCCAGCGACTCGTGCCGGGCGGTGGTGACGAGCCACGCGCCCAGCCGGTCCGGGTGGTGGATGCGCTGGAGGTTCTCGGCGAGCGCGAGCCACGTGGTCTGGCAGACGTCCGCCGCGTCGTCGGGCGCCAGGCGGTGCGACCGGGGCACCGCCCAGACGAGCCGGACGTAGCGGCGGACGAGCTCCTGCCACGCGGACCGGTCGCCCCGGTGGGCGAGGGTCAGCAGTTCGGCGTTCTGTCGATCATGCACGCACCACAGGAGCGTGCGGTCTGACCTGCGGATACCCGAGCCGCACGATGGAGTGGTATCGGGAACCGAAGATCGTTTCGGTGCGTCGTTACTCGGTTCGCAAGCCGCTCGGGTGGATCGCCGAGCGCAGCGCGGGCAGCGTGCACGCCGACACCACGAGCACGATGACCGCGGCCGCGGCGACCGTGGTGGCGATCTCGCCCCAGTCGACGCGGAACAGGTCGGCGGGCACCACCAGCCACGCCGTGCCCAGGCCGATCGGGATGGCCAGGGTGGTGCCGAGGGCGGTCGGGATGGCCGACTGCCACAGCGCCGACAGGACGAGCACCCGCCGCGGCACGCCGTTCGCGGCGAGCACGGCGGTGGGCCGGCGGCGTTCCACCACCTGGTCGACCGCCGCCGCCGCCAACCCGATCACGGCCAGCAGCGTGAGCAGCACCGACCCGCCGATCACGCCGCTGCGCAGCGACCGGAACAGCTCCACCTGCCCGGCCTGGAACTCGGCGCGGCGCAGCGTGACGCCCCGGTCGACGCGGCCCGTCGCGGACAGCAGGCGGTCGGCGAACGACGCGTCCGGGTCGCCGCGCACCACCAGCTCGGACGGGGTGGCGGACGCCAGCACGGGGTCCGCGCCGTCCGCGACCAGCAGGCCGCGCGGCCCCACGTCGGTGGTCCGGTAGCGCGGGACGGTCCACTCGCGGCCGTTGACGGTGAGCTTCGTGCCCGGCGCGGGACCCGGTCCCCGCAGGTAGGCCGAGCCGGGGGCGCAGTCGGTGACGTCCAGGCGCTCGGCGATCTCCGCGCAGTCCGTGCTGGTGATGAACGTGACCCGGTCGGCGAGGTGCGTGCGGACCTCGCTGACCCGCCGCACACCGCCGGTCAGCGCGATCGCCTCCTCCAGGGAGCGCACCGGGGTGTGCGGGGACAGCTGGAGCACCCAGCGGTCCGGGGTCCGGCTCGGCGGGGCCGCGGTGAACTGGGCGGCGACGCCGAGCAGCACCTGGAGGGTGAGCGAACCGGCCAGGACCACCACCACCCCAGACAGGACGCGCGGCGTGCCGTCGTCGAACCGCAGCGTGCGCAGGGCCAGGAGTCGGGGCACGTTCTCCGGTTCGACGCCGTGCGCGACCCTGGCGACCAGCCACGGCAGCACCGCGCCCGTGCCCGCCAGGACCAGGGCGATGCCGAGGCCCAGGCCGAGCGCGAGGGGCGTGTCCGACATGAACCCCCGGAACGTCCCGGTCGCGGACAGCACGACGACGACCGCCGCGCCGACGCCGATCAGCGCGAACCGCCACCACGCGCGGCGCACCGGGATCTCGGCGGTGCGGTGCGGGCCGAGCGGCCCGACCTCCTCGGTGCGCAGGGCCAGCAGCGCGGACAGCACCGCCACCACCGGTACGCCGAGCGCGATCAGCACGCCCAGCAGCGGGTCGGGCAGCAGGTCCGTGGGGAAGAAGCCGACGCCCTCGACCTCGATGAACCGGGCGAGCGGGCGCACGGCGAAGAACAGCGCGACGCCGACCAGCAGGCCGAGGACGGCCCCGGTCAACGTCTCGCCGCCGGCGATCCAGCGGACCTGGGTGCGGGACGCGCCGACCAGGCGGATCGCGGCGAGGCGCCGGGCGCGGCCCGTCGCGCCGAGGCGGGTGGCGACCAGGACGAAGATCCCCAGCGGCACGAGGAGCGCGCTGATCGCGGCGACCACCAGCAGGCGGTAGACCGGCAGCAGGGTCGCCTCCGGGAGGTCGCCGCCGAACCCGGTCGCGAGCACGGCGTCGGCCTCGCTGGACGGCGGGAGGCCCGCGTAGAACAGCAGCGACTTGGGGCGGGGCAGGCCCGCGTCGGCGATGACGCCGATGACGCTCTCCGGGAAGCGCGCGCGGACCGCGTCGTCGGAGAGCATGAGGTCGAGCAGTTCGGGGGAGACGACCAGCTCGCCCGGCCCGGGGATGCGGCCCACGCCGGGCGGCGCCGGCGCGTCCGGGGTGGTGGCGGCCAGCTCCACGCCGCGGATGGTGCGGCCCTGCCAGGTGACGGTGACCTGCCGCGACTTGAGGGTGGGCCGGTCGCCCCCGGCGGTCAGGGCCGCGTCCTGCACGCGCTGCGACTTGGCCTCCCGGGCCGGGCCGACGGAGGCCGCGAGCAGGAGGACCGCGACGCCCAGGCCGACGCCCGCCGCGGTGAGCGCCAACCTGGCCCACGACGTCCGGCTGCCCCCGACGGCCAGTCGGACGCCCAGGACCAGGTCGGCGGCCCACCTCATCGGAGCGCGCCCCGTGCGCTCCGGTCGCCCGCCTCGGTGTGCGGGACGTCGTGGGGGTGTTGGTGGGGAGAAATCGTCACACCTCTTCAGACGCTCGGAAGGCCGTTCGCGTGGCCTGCTTCCGCCGACCTGATCACGGTCCGGCGGAACAGGGCGGTGGAACAGGGCGGCGTGGACGGGGCGTGGAGGGAGTGGCGGGGACGGCGCGGCGTGGATGGGGTGGCGCGGACGGGGCGGCGCGGACGGGGTGGCGCGGACGGGGTGGCGCGGACGGGGTGGCGTGGACGGCGCGGCGTGGATGCGGGGGGCGGCTGAGGGGTAGGCGGTGGCTGGGGAGTGGGCGGTTGGGGGTGGGCGGCGCCGCCGCCGGGAGTCGGGGGGCTGGTCGGGGCGGCGCCGGATCGGGGTGGCTACTCCGAGCGCAGGCCCAGGGCGCCGGTGGCGCGGTACAGGGACGGCAGGGAGGCGATCGTCACCGCCACCACCAGGAAGGCGGCCGCGCCGGAGAGCAGGGCTATGCCCGGCCAGTCGAGGACGATCGGCTCGGAGATGATCCGCAGCAGGAGGACCGCCAGGCCACCGCCCACCGCGACCGCCACCACCAGGGCCAGCAGGAGCGGCACGGCGTTCTGCCACAGCAGCGAGCGACCCAGCGCGCCCCGCGGGACGCCGCTGGCGGCCAGCACCGCCAGGGGCCGGCGGCGTTCGCGGACCTGTTCCAGCGCCATGACCAGGAGGCTCGCGCCCGCCAGGAGGAGGGTGATCAACGACCCCGCCAGCAGGCCCTGCCGGATGCTGCGGAACTGCTCGACCTGGCGCGGGACGCCGGTCTCGCCGAAGTACGAGGTGTAGGTGCGCCACGTCATCGGGGCCAGGGCGTTGCGCACGTGCTCCGCGATGTCCGGTTGCGCCGGGTCGACGAGCACGACGATCGTGGAGTGGTCCGCGGTCGGCGGCACGTCGCCCAGCGCCGCCGGGGTGAGCATCAGGCCGAACCAGCGGTCGACCGTGTTCTCGATCCCCTCCACCACGGTGAACGGCGGCACGACCCAGTCGCGGACGCGCTTCTCGTCCTCGCCGTACCCCTGGGTGATCGTGGCCCGCTGACCCGGTTCGAGCGGCTGGTAGTCAGGTTCGTACGTCGTGCCGGGGTCGTCCGCGACGAAGAACGCGTCGCCGTCCCGGCACGACGGCAGGACCGCGCGGGTGCGCAGCGCCTCGCACGTGCCGACGGTCGCCCCCTGCTGGTCGGTCCCGCCCCGGGTGAACTGCACGGACCGCAGGGAGTGCACCCGCTCCACGCCCACCGAGCGCTCCAGCAGGCCCACGACCTGCTGCGTCATCTCGGGTGGCGCGTCGCGCACGCGGACCAGCATCCGGCCCTCGTCCACCTCCGACACGGGCCGGTCGACGAGCCTGCTCTCCGCGCTCGCCATCACCGACTGGAGCGCGATGCCGCCGGCCAGGACCACCGCCACGCCGCCCACGACGCGTGCCGCCGTGCCGCTCTCCAGTTGGAGCCGGCGGATCGCCAGCTGCCAGGACGGCGCCCCGCCGCGCAGCCGGCCCACGACCCGCTCGACCACCCACGGCAGCAGCACGGGGATGCCGAGCAGCAGCATCATGATGCCGCCGATCACGGCGGCCTCCGACACGTCGGCCTCCTCGCCGCCCAGCGCGCCGGTCTGCGTGAGCAGCGCCGCCGAGCCGATGAAGATCGGCAGCGTCCGCCACCACAGCACGCGGCGGACCGGCTTCGTGCGGCGCACCACGCCCAGCGGCTCGACGACCGTGCGGCGCATCGCCACCACGGAGGTCACCACCGCGAGCACCGGCACCAGCACGCCGATCAGCACCGCGAGCGGCAACGACGGGGTCAGGTCGCTCCCGAACACGCTGATGCCGAGGAGCCGGAGGTCCTCCACGAACAGCCGGCCGAACAGGAACAGCGCCACGCCCACCGCCAGGCCGACGAACGCGCCCAGCAGCGCCTCGCCCGCCGCGATCCGCCGCACGCGCTGCGCGCCCGCCCCGACCAGCCGCAGGGCCGCCAGCCTCCGGTCGCGCTCGGCGCCCGCGAGCCGGGTGCTGATCCCGACGAACACCAGCACCGGGAACAGCAGCGCCACCACGCCGACCATGACCAGCAGCAGGAGCACCGGGTCCAGCTCGCGCTCCCGCAGCTCGCCGCCGAACGCGACGACCGCCGACTCCGGGTCCCGCTGCACGGTCGCGTCGCCCGCGTAGAACACCTTGTCGTGCGGCGCGTTCAGGCCCTCCCGGCCGATGGTGCCGACCACCCGCTGCGGGAACCGGTCGCGCAGCAGCTCGCCCTCGGGCGACGCCAGCAGCTCGGCCAGCGCGGGCGACAGGAACACCTCGCCGTCGCCGGGCACCCCCGGCACGCCCGGCGGCACCGGCGCGGCGGCCCCCTCGGGCAGCAGGTACCACCCCGAGAGCGTCTCGCCCCGGTACTCGGTGTTGTAGAACGCCCGGTAGAGCACGTCCCGCCCGTCGACGGACCCGGCCTGCACGGCCTCGCCGGCGGCCGACCGCGCACCGCGCTCCGCCAGGATCGTCGTCATCGACGACGCGACCAGCAGCACGGCCACGCCGATGCCGATGCCGGCGCCGGTCAGCGCGAGGCGGACCCACGACGTGCGCCCGCCGCCCGTGGCCAACCGGACGCCGAGCGCCAGGTCGGACAGCCACCGCTTCACCTGGCCGGCTCCATCTCGCGCGAACGGCCGTCGCGCACCACGACCTCGCGGTCGGAGTAGGCGGCCACCCGCGCCTCGTGCGTCACCAGCACCACCGCGGCGTCGGTCTCCTTCGCCGCGCTGACCAGCAGCTGCATCACCCGCTCGCCGTTGAGCGAGTCGAGCGCGCCGGTCGGCTCGTCGGCGAACACCACGCGGGGCCCCGTCACCAGGGCGCGCGCCACGGCGACGCGCTGCCCCTGGCCGCCGGAGGTCTCGCCGGGCCGCTTGTCCGCGACGTCGGCGACCTCCAGCCGCTCCAGCCACTCGCGGGCCCGCGACTCGGCCTCCTTGCGCTTGACCGAACCCAGGCGCAGCGGCAGGGCCACGTTCTCCAGGCAGCTCAGCTCCGGCACCAGCTGCCCGAACTGGAACACGAACCCGAAGTCGGTGCGCCGCAGCTCGCTGCGCGCGCCGTCGCCCATCGCGCTCAGCTCCGCGTCGCGGTACCGGACGACGCCCGAGTCGGGGGTCAGGATGCCCGCCAGGCAGTGCAGCAGCGTCGACTTGCCGGAGCCCGAGGGCCCCATGACGGCCACGACCTCGCCCGCGTTCACCCGCAGCCCGGCGCCGTCCAGCGCGGGGGTGGGGCCGAACGACTTGCGCAGGTCGACCGCTTCCAGGATCGGGTTCACCGGGTCACCGCCGTCTTCAGCAGGCCGAGGCGCGCGGCGGTGAGCTCCAGCCAGCGCAGGTCGGCTTCGAGGTGGAACAGGGCGTGGTCGCAGATCAGCTGGTCGGCGAGGTCGCCGTCGGCCTTCCGCTTCGTCAGCTCGCGCATCGTGGCCAGGTGCGAGGCGCGCTGGACGTCGAGGACGTCGTCGGCGCTGCGGCCGGACAGCAGGGCGAGCACGACCTTCGCGTAGAGCGTGTTCTGGAGGTAGGGCTCGGGCTTCTCCGGCGTGCCCAGCCACTGCTCCACGTCGGTGACGCCCGCGTCCGTGATGGCGTACCGCTTGCGCTCCGGCCCGTCGCCCGCCTCGACGCCGGCCTCCTCGACGAGGCCGTTGCGGAGCAGGCGGGACAGCGTGGTGTAGACCTGCCCGTAGTGCAGCGGCCGGTCCTGGCCGAAGCGCTCGTCGTAGGCCCTCTTCAGGTCGTACCCGTGGCGAGGGCCCTTCTCCAGCAGGCCCAGCAGGGTGTGTCCGATCGACATGGGACCGACTATACACACGGTGTATACACCGGGTTCATAGCCCGATCGGAGGAATGGGGTCACTGCTCCGAACGGGCAACCGGGGTAACCGGTGAACTGTGGTCGGCGGTTACTTCGCCACATCGGGGCAAATCGACGCCTACAGTGGAGGGGTGACTGGTCTGGCGGCCGGCTGGGACCACGCAGCTCTTGCGCAGGGTCGAGCCGGCGATGCGGAACACGATGTGGAGCTGCTGCTCGCCTTCCTCAACACCCGGGACCTCGAACTCGGCACCGACGTCCTGGACAGCGCCGCCGCCTGGCGGGCGTGGGTCACCGAACGCGGCCTGGGCGCACCCGGCGACCTGACCGAGGTCCAGGCCGCCCGCGCCTCGCTGCGGGCCTCCCTCGGGGAGCGGCACGAGGGCCCGGACCCCACCCCCGCCGCAGGGCTCGTCCGGGTCGACCTCAGCCGCGGGGTGCCCACCATGTCCGGTGCCGACGCCCTGGGCGCGGTGCTCGGCGCGGCGGCGCGGCTCGCGGTCCTCGGGTCGTGGGAGCGGTTCAAGATCTGCCAGGCGGACGACTGCCGCTGGGCGTTCTTCGACCGCTCCCGGAACCGCTCGCGCACGTGGTGCTCGATGCAGACGTGCGGCAACCGGGAGAAGGCGCGCAACTGGCGGGAGCGGCGCGCGCTCAGCGTGACCTGAGGCCCGTCCTCACGTCACCAGCCGGCCGACGGTGTAGATCGCCAGGCCGGCGAGCGCGCCCACCACCGTGCCGTTGATGCGGATGAACTGGAGGTCGCGCCCCACCTGGAGCTCGATCTTGCGCGACGTCTCCTCGGCGTCCCAGCGCTCGACGGTGTCGGTGATCAACGTGGTGATCTCGTCGCGGTAGTGGGTCACCACGTACCCCGCCGCGCCCTCCAGCCAGCCGTCGACCTTGGCGCGCATCGACTCGTCCGCGACCAGCCGCGCGCCGAAGGACACCAGGCCCTCGCGCACCCGGCGGCGCAGCTCGGACGACGGGTCCTCGGCGGCGTCGAGCAGCATCTTCTTCGCCGTGCCCCACGCCGACCCGATGAGCCGCTGCACGTCGGGGTGGCCGACGACCTGCTGCTTGACCTGCTCGGCGCGCTGCATCGTGGCCGGGTCCGTCCGGAGGTCGGAGGCGAACTCGACCAGGAACTGGTCGACGGCCTGTCGCATCGGGTGGTTGACGTCGGTCTTCACCGCCCAGGCGAAGTTCAGCAGCTCGGTGTAGACCTTGTCGCCCAGCATCGAGTCGACGAACCTCGGCGACCACGACGGCGCGCGGTCCGACACCACGCCCATGACCTTGTCGTAGTTGTCGCGCACCCAGTCGTACGCCCGGTCGCACATGAGGTCCACGAGCTTGTGGTGCGCGCCGTCGCCCAGCACCTGCCCGAGCAGCGTGCCCAGCGGCGGGCCCCACGGCCGGTCCACGAGCCGCCGCACGACCGCCTGCTCGACGACCGCCTGCACGTCCTCGTCCCGCAGCACGGTCACCGCGCCCTTGACGACGTTGGCCAGCTCGGACGTGACGCGCTCGGCGTTCTCCGGCTTGACCAGCCACTCGCCGAGCCGGCGGCCGACGCCGACCCGGCGCAGCTTGTCCTTCACCACCGCCTCGGCCAGGAAGTTCTGCCCGACGAACGACCCGAGCGCGTCGCCGAAGGTGTCCTTGCGGGTCGGGATGATCGCGGTGTGCGGGATGGGCAGGCCCAGCGGCCTGCGGAACAGGGCGGTCACCGCGAACCAGTCGGCGAGCGCGCCCACCATGCCCGCCTCGGCGGCGGCGCGGACGTACCCGACCCAGGCCGGTCCGCCCTCCTCGAAGAGCAGGGCGACGACGAAGATCACGGTGGCCGCGAGGAAGAAGCCCGTCGCCACGAGCTTCATCCGGCGCAGGCCCTGGCGCTTGAGCTGGTCAGCGGCGGTCAGTTGCTCCACACCGCCATTGTCCGTGAAGATTCGGAGTCGTGCGGGAACCAGCGCTCGTGACCAGGATGAGGCCGTTCACCTCGACGATCTTCGCGGAGATGACCGCGTTGGCGAACCGGACGGGCGCGGTGAACCTCGGGCAGGGGTTCCCGGACACCGACGGCCCCGCGTCGATGCTGCGGGTGGCCAAGGAGTCGATCGACGCGGGCCTCAACCAGTACCCGCCGGGGCCGGGCACGCCGGAGCTGCGGCAGGCGGTCGTCGAGCACCGCGCCCGCTACGGCACCCACTACGACCCCGACACCGAGGTCCTGGTCACGGTCGGCGCCACCGAGGGCATCGCCGCCGCGCTGCTCGGGCTGGTCGAGCCCGGCGACGAGGTCCTGCTGGTCGAGCCGTACTACGACTCGTACGCGGCGTCCGTGGCGCTGGCCGGCGCGACCCGGCGGTCCGTGGGCCTGGTCGAGGAGCCCGGCACCGGCCGCCTGGGGCTGGACGTCGCGGCCCTGCGCGCCGCGGTCACGCCGAGGACCCGGGCGGTCCTGGTCAACTCGCCGCACAACCCGACCGGCACCGTGTTCACCCGCGACGAGCTGGCCGCCGTCGCGCGGCTGTGCGTCGAGCACGACCTGGTCGCGATCACCGACGAGGTCTACGAGCACCTGGTGTTCGACGACCGCGAGCACGTGCCGCTGGCGGCGTTCCCCGGGATGCGGGAGCGGACCGTGACGATCTCCGGCGCGGGCAAGTCGTTCAACTGCACGGGCTGGAAGATCGGCTGGGTGTGCGCGCCCGCCGCGCTGGTGGGCGCGGTGCGGGCGGCGAAGCAGTTCCTCACGTTCGTGGGCGGCGCGCCGTTCCAGCCCGCCGTGGCGCACGCCCTGCGCCACGAGCTGGGCTGGGTGGCCGACCTGCGCGCGTCGCTGGAGGACAAGCGGTCGCGGCTGTCGGCGGGGCTCGCCGAGGCCGGGTTCGCGGTGCGGCCCAGCGAGGGCACCTACTTCATCACCGCGGACGTCCGGCCGCTCGGCTTCACCGACGGCCTCCAGCTGTGCCGGGAGCTGCCGGGGCGGATCGGCGTCGCGGGCGTGCCGGTGCAGGTGTTCACCGACCACCCCGAGGCGTGGCAGCACCTCGTGCGCTTCGCGTTCTGCAAGCGCGACGAGGTGCTGGACGAGGCGATCCGGCGGCTGCACGGGCTGCGCCCCTGACCCCTGACCCCTGACCGCTGCCGGCCCGGCTGCCTGACCCCTGACCGCTAGGCGTCGGACTTCACCGGCCGGCGGGTGTCGGCGGCCAGCCGGTCCTGCACCAGGGCGTGCCGGAACTGGTAGGCCGCGCCCGCCTGCCGCAGCACGCCGAGCTTGCGCGCGTCCTCCAGGAACACGGTCAGCTCCCACGGCAGCTTCCCGCGCAGCGCGAGCCAGATCCGCGCGACCGTGTACCACCACCAGCGCAGGTGCAGCACGGACAGCGTGAAGCCGAGCATCAGGCCGCACGCCAGGCCCAGCCCGACCATGCCCGTCTGGTACGGCCCGAACACCAGGCCCGCCGCCGCGCCGAACACCACGGCCAGCACCAGCGAGCCGGTCCACACGGCGACCCGGTCGCGCGTCATCGTCCACTTCGGACTGGACGGGTGGCTCAGCTCGGCGGTGCTGCCCAGCGCGAACCGCAGGGCCACCGCCACCGCGATGCCCAGCCCGACGACCAGGCCCGCGGACAGCCCGTACAGGGCGCCGAACACCAGGCCGGCCGCCCCGCCGAGCACGCCGCTGACCACGACCAGGCTGCGCCACACCCCGAGCCGGGGCTTGCGCTCGCGCTGCCCGGACGCGTACAGCGCGGCCACCGCGACCGCCAGCCCGGCCACCAGGCCGGTGACCGGGGCCAGGTCCGGCGTGCTCGCGTACGCCATCAGCCACATCACGCCGAAGCCGCCGATCAGGCCCAGCACCAGCGCGCCGAGGAACGCCAGCCACGTGCGGCCGACCGCGCGCCGCAGGTCCCACCAGCCCAGTTCGCGCACGCCGCGCGCGTGCATCTCGCGGGCCAGGAACGCGAGCCACCGCCGTGCCCGGTCCTGCGGCCACACCTGGCTGGCCCGGACCCGGTGCGCCGCGCCCCGGTCGCCGAACGCGCCCGTGACCAGGGCGTCCACCAGGTGCTCCTCGACGGTGCGGCGGTCCGGGAAGCGGGTGCGGTCGAGCAGCTCGCTCGGCTCGCCGTGGGCGTACGCGCCGGCCGCGAGCCACACCGCGAGGGGCGTCGACAGCGCCTCGGCGAGCCGCCCGTCCGGCTCGTCGCGCAGGTGCAGGAAGATCGGCTCCCAGCGGGCCGCCGCCACCGGGTCCGAGGTGGACCGCAGGTAGCCCGCGATCTCCTCGTGGTCGAGCGGCTGGAGCTGCACCACGTGCGCGGCCACGACCTCCGCCCCGGTCTCCTCGAACTCGTCCGCCCGGCAGGTCAGCACCAGCGGGACGGTGTGCGGGAACGCCCGGTTGATGCGGTCCACGGCGTCCGCGCGGCGGTCGGCCGGGACCTGGTCGAGGCCGTCGAGCACCGGGAACACGCGCCGCTGCTCGACCAGCAGGTCACCCGCGTAGCTGCCGTACAGCTCGGTGTTGCGCAGCGCCGGGTGGTCCTCGTACAGGCGGCGGGTCATCCAGGTGCGCACGTCCTCCGCGTCCGGGTCCCAGGTGGACAGCGGCAGCAGGAACGGCACCGGCGCGCCGTCGGCGTGGCGGTCGAGCATGCCGAGGGTGAGCAGCATCACCGTCGTGCTCTTGCCCGCGCCGGCCTCGCCGAGGAACACCATGCGGCTGCTGCGCAGGAACGAGCCCACGACGGCGTCGCTGTGGCCCGGCTCGCCCTCGACCGCGCTCCAGTGCAGGTCGAGGAGGTGCTCGGACAGCCCGCGGGCGCGGCACTCCTCGTTCCACTGGCCGCGCAGGGCCTTGACGAGGTCGTTCGCGGCGGCGTCGAGGTTGGCGTCGGTGGCGAGGCCCGCGGCGCGCTTGCGGTGCAGCCACGGGTCCAGCGCGGCGAGCAGCGCCAGGAACCCGAGGGCCAGACCGGTCAGCCACAGGTCCGGGTCGATGCCGTGGTCGGTCACGAAGAGGCCGGCCACCGCGAGGACGGCGGCCAGCACGCACCCGATCAGCACGGCCCGTTGGCGGAATCTGGACACCTGGGCATCATGGCGGACCGGTCACCGAAGGTGGCGACGCGGTCACCCCTGTGTCGTGCGTACCCTCGAAGACGTGATCTGCCCGAAATGCCACGACCTGATGAGGACCATCAGCAGGGGGTCCGTGCACATCGAGCAGTGCGAGAGGTGCCACGGGGTCTTCCTCGACGGCGGCGAGCTGGAGCAGATCATCGCCGCCGAGCGGGCCCACTACGCGCTGCCGCACCAGGCGGCGGGTGCGCCGCCGCCCTACTCGCCGGTCCCGCACGGTCAGGTGCCCATGACGCCGGTGCCGATGACGCCCGTGCCGATGACCCCGGTGCCCATGACCCCGGTGACGTCGGTCCCGGTGGCGCAGGCGACCTCGGTGGTCCCGGTGCCGGAGGCGGTCGAGCAGCCGACGCAGCTCGCGCCCACCGCGCAGCCGGACCAAGGCCAAGGCCAGGACCAGGGCCAGGAGCGCGCGGACCAGCCGGACGAGCGGCCGGGCGACCCCGGTGACCGGGCCGGGCAGCCGGTGCCGGAACAGCAGGTGTCTGAACAGCCGGTTCCGGAACAGCCGGTGGTCGAGCAGCCGACGCAGGTCGCGCCCCCGCCCGCCGCGGAGCAGGGGCCGCCGCCGCCCTACCAGCCGCCGGCCGCGTACCAGCCCCCGCCCGGCGGTGCGGTGCCCGCCTACCAGCCCCCGCCCGGGAGCGCGCCCCCGCCGGCCGCGCACCCCGGGTACTACGCCCAACCGGGGTACCCGCCGCCGCGCCGGCGGAGCTTCCTCGAAGAGCTGCTCGACTAGAGCGACCAGGTCAGGTCGGTGCCGTCCAGCCGGAAGCGCTGCCCGTCCGGGCCCGCGGTGAACGCGAAGTGCTGCCGCCTCGGCTTGCCCAGCGTCTTCCACTGCCGGTAGGCGGCCTCGGCGACGTCCCACAGCGCGCGCGGGCCGCCCTGGTCGACCACCGCGCCCCGGTGGCGCGCCCACGAGCCGTCGGGGTGGACCAGGCGCACCGGGTCGCCGGCCACCGCCACGCCCGACAGCTCCAGCCCGGCGAAGAACTCGAAGCCGCTGGCCGGGTCCACGACGGCGCGCGCGGGCAGCAGGGTCGTCCGGGAGGTCCCCGCCGGCGCGGTCGCCGCCCCGACCAGCGGTTCCACCGCCCACGCCTGGTCGTGGGCGCGCAGCGGCATGAACCGGCCGTCCTCCGGCAGCACGCGGCCGGTCGCCACCCCGTCCCGCACGGTCAGCCGCACGAGGCCCGCGCCGATGGCCCGGGTGAACGTGGTCACGACGAGCCCGCCCGGCGCGGTCTGCTCCAGCCACGCGGTCGGCACCCGCGCCACCGCGCAGGTGCCGAGCACCCGGTCGTACGGGGCGCGCGGCGGGTGGCCCCGTTCGCCGTCGCCCTCCACGCACGTCGGGTGGTACCCGGCGGCGGTGAGCCGCGCCGTCGCCCTGGCCAGCACGCCGGGGTCCACGTCGATCGAGGTCACCGCGTCGTCGCCGAGCGCGTGGGCGAGCAGCGCGGCGTTGTAGCCGGTGCCGGTGCCGATCTCCAGCACGGTGTCGCCGGGCGCGGCGTCCAGCGCCTCCAGCATGATCGCCATGATCGTCGGCATGCTGGACGAGCTGGTGGGCACGCCGTGCACGGCACCGGTGGTGAGTGCTTGCTGCCACGCGCGGTCGTCGCCGTCGAGCTGGGTCACGCAGACCTGGTTCCGGTAGACCGCGGCCAGGTGGTCCGGGTGGTCCGCGGTGACCGCCTCCCACGCCCCGTCCGGGCGCTGGGCGAAGAAGCCCGGCAGGAACGCGTCCCTCGGGACCTGCCGAAACGCCGCGATCCAGTGCGGTGCGCGCAGCACGTTCACGGCGATGAGCGAGTCGACGAGCTCATCGCGGAGGTCTGCGGCGGGGTCCACGCCCCCACGGTAGCGCTGTGGGCGAGCACACGTGCCGATCGCTAGCAGCCCGCTTGCAACTGCTAGCACCCCCGGGTACCGTCGAATACGGATCGAGGAGGTGCCGCAAAGTTGGACAAGTCGATCGACGAGGCGGTGGCCGATCTCGGCCGCGGCATCGGCGAGTACATCCGCCAGCAGCGCAGCACCGCGAAGATCTCGCTGCGGCAGCTGGCCAAGCTCGCCGGCGTCTCCAACCCGTACCTCAGCCAGATCGAGCGGGGCCTGCGCAAGCCGAGCGCGGAGATCCTCCAGCAGATCGCCAAGGGTTTGAGGATCTCGGCCGAGGCGCTCTACGTCGAGGCCGGAATCCTGGAGCAGCGCGAGGGTGGGGCCCTGACCGACGCCATCGTCACCGCCCCGGACCTGACCGAGCGGCAGAAGCAGGTGCTGCTCGACGTGTACGAGTCGTTCCGGCGGGAGAACACCGCCGGTCAGGAGGAGTGAGTCCCATGCCGAACCTGCCCACCACCGAGGAACTGCGCAAGGCGGGCGAGCAGGCCGTGGCCGCCGCGCGCACCCCGCTGCTCGCCGCCCTGGGCGCCGGTGACCTGGCCGCGAAGGCCGTCATCGAGGCGCTCGGCAAGGCCCGCGAGCGCGCCGAGTCGGCGAAGACCGCCGCCGAGGCGGCCGACCTGAAGGACTTCCGCGACCGGCTCGACCCGGCCGAGCTGAAGAAGGTCGTCGACGCCTACACCCAGTCGGCGCTGAACCTCTACCAGTTCTTCGCCCAGCAGGGCGAGGAGGCGCTGGAGAAGCTGAGGACGCAGACCCAGCCGCAGCTCCAGAAGGCCCTGCACCAGGTCGAGGAGGCGGTCGAGGTCGCGCAGAAGCGCACCGGCGCCGCCGCCGCGGACGCCCGCGTGCTCGCCGACGACGTGCTCGGCAAGGTCACCCGCCGCACCCGCTCCGCCGGCGAGAAGGCCGCCGAGCAGGTCGAGGACGCCACCGAGAAGCTGGCCGAGGCCGTCGTCGAGGCCGGTGGCGAGGTCGCCCACGAGGTGCGCGCCACCACCCGCAAGGCGGCCACCCGGACCACCGCCGCCAAGCCCGCCGCGAAGCCCGCCACCCCGGCCAAGACCGCCGCCACCGGCACCGCGACCACGCGGTCGACCGCGGCGGGGAAGCCCGGCACCACCGGCAAGTGACCGCACCGAAACGGGGCGTCCCACCAGGGGCGCCCCGTTTCGGCTGTACCGGGAGCGCGCCGCGCACGTAGTCTGGGTGTGTGTTGCCCCCATTCCCGCCCTTCAGCCCGATGTACCTGGACTACTGGGTCATGTTCGCGGCGTACTACGCCGCGTTGGTCATGGGAGTGTTCGCGTTCGCGCACGCGCTCTCGCAGCGGGCCGACGCCTACACGGCGGCGGAGCGCATGACCAAGCCCGCGTGGCTCGGCATCACCGGCGGTGGCGCGTTCGCGCTGCTGCTGTTCCACCCCTTCTCGGCCGGCGCCATGTTCTGGCTCGCCGGCCTCGTCGCGGTCACCGTCTACGTCGTGGACGTGCGCCCGCGGCTCATCGAGGTCCAGCGCGGCCCGCGGTGGTGACCCACCGGGGCCACGGCTCCGGTCTTCCCGTCACCCTCGTCGGCCACGGCCTCGGTGCGACACCCGGTGAGGCGAGGCTGCCCGCCTCCGGCCTGCCGGGCACGAGGGTCGTGGTCACCCTCCCCTCCCACGGCGACGCGCCGGACGCCCCCGACGACTACTGGGACTACCGGCGGATCGCCGCCGACCTGCGCGGGGTCGCCCGCGAGACCGGGGCGACGCGCGCGATCGGCGTGTCCCTCACGGCGGGCGCCCTGCTCGCGCTGCTCGCCGACGAACCCGACGCGTTCGACCGGGTCGTGCTGCTGCTGCCCGCGGTGCTCGACGAGCCGCGACCGGCGCTCCCGCTCGACGACGTGGTCGACTCCGTGGGCGGCCCGCCGGACCACCGGGCCCGGCGTCGGGCGGCGTTCACCCGGCTGCGCGGCGCGCTCGACCGGCTCCCCGGGCAGGTCGCGGTACCCGACCGCGCCGCCCTGGCCCGGGTCACCGCCCCGGTGCTGGTGATCGGCGCGACCGAAGACCCGCTGCACCCGGAGGAGGTCGCGAAGCAGGTCGCCGCCGCGTTCCCGAACGGCCGGCTGGAGCTGGTGCCGTCCTGGTTGACGCACCGCGGTGACGTGCGCGCGTGGTTGGCCGACTTCCTGCACGGGTAGCCGAAGGCCATGGCCGAACAGAAGAAGATCGCGTTCCTGGTCAGCTCGGAGGGCATCGAGCAGGCGGAGCTGACCGATCCCTGGCAGCACGTCGAGAAGGCCGGTGCGGTGCCCAGGCTGCTCGCGCCGGAGCTCGGTGAGGTCCAGGCGTTCCACCACCTCACGCCCGCCGACCGGTTCACCGTCGACCTCACGTTCGCCCAGGCCGACCCGCACGACTACGACGGCGTGGTGATCCCGGGCGGGGTCGCGAACTCCGACTTCATCCGGATGGACGCCGACGCGGTCGGGTTCGTGAAGCGGTTCGTCGAGGCGGGCAAGCCGGTCGCCTCGATCTGCCACGGCCCGTGGCTGCTGGTCGAGGCCGACGTGGTGCGCGGCAAGATGCTCACCTCGTGGCCGAGCCTGGCGACCGACATCCGCAACGCGGGCGGCGACTGGGCGGACGAGGAGGTCCGCGTCTGCGACATGAACGGCTGGACGCTCGTGACCAGCCGCAACCCCGACGACCTGCCCGCGTTCAACCGCGAGGCGCTCAAGGCGTTCGGGCTCCAGTAGGAACACCGGGGTGACCGACCGCGGGGATGTGCACCTCCCCGCGGTCACCCCTCACCCGGCTACAGCCGGGCCCGCGCGTACGCGGCCACGGCGTCGCGGACGTACTCGGCGAAGCCCTCGGCGTGCGCGTCGAACCGCGCCTTGAAGTCCGGCGCGTCCACGTACAGCCGCCCCAGACCGGTGTAGGACTCCCGGTCCGGCGTCCAGCTCCGGCACAACCACGCGTGGTGCCGGTCGGTCACCTCCAGCGCCCGCGGCGAGTCGGGCGCGACGCCCGCGTCGAACAGCTCCGCGAACGCGGCCTCGATCCCGCGCCACTCGGCCGTGAACCCGTCGGCGTCGGCCTTCGTCCACGACCGCATCCGCTGCCTGCTCTCGTCGACGTGCGCCTGCGCGCCCTCGCCGCAGCGCTCCACCAGCTCCGCCTCGTAGCGGGCCTGCCGGTCGGCGTCGAACCCCTCGAACAGCTCTTCCACCTTCATGCGACCACCTCCTTCCAGTTCCTCGATCGTCCGGGAGACGGTCCGGGCCAGGGCCGCCAGCCGCTCCTGCTCCGCCGCCAGCCACCGCGCGTGGGTGCGCAGCACGTCGACGGTCGCGTGCCGCCCGTCCAGGACCTCGGCCACGGTGTCCAGGCCGAGCCCCAGGTCGCGCAGCAGCAGGACCCGCTGGAGCCGGAGCAGCTGCTCGCGCTCGTAGTACCGGTGGCCGTTGCCGCCGGTCCACGCCGGTGCGAGCAGACCGATCGCGTCGTAGTGCCGCAGCGTCCGCGACGTCACCCCCGACATCCGCGCGACCTGCGCGATCGACCAGGCCATTCCCGCCTCCCTCCCTGCCCGGACGACGCTAGGGGTTGACGCTGCGTCAACGTCAAGCCGCGTTTGGCAGGATGGTCGACGTGTGGACCATCGCCGGAACCCTGAGCCCCGTGCCCGCCCTCGACCGGCTCGACCTGGTCGCCGACCCGGTGGCGGTGGCGCTGCGGGCGATGGCCGACGCGGACCGGCTCGCGGTGGCGGAGATCGACGCCTCGCTGGCCGACACCGCCGAGTTCTGCGCGCACTACGGCGTGCCGCTGTCGGCGTCGGCGAACTGCGTGGTCGTCGCGGGCAAGCGCGGCGACGCGGTCCGGTACGCGGCGTGCGTCGTGCTCGCGACCACGCGGGCGGACGTGAACGGGGTCGTGCGCAAGCGGCTGGACGCGCGCAAGGCGTCGTTCGCGCCGATGGACGAGGCGGTGTCGCTGTCCGGCATGGAGCACGGCGGCATCACGCCCGTCGGCCTGCCCGCGGACTGGCCGGTGCTGCTCTCGCCCGAGGTGGCCGCCGCGCCGGAGCTGATCATCGGCGGCGGCGTGCGGGGCAGCAAGCTGCTGGTGCCGGGCGACGTGCTGGCGAAGCTGCCGGGCGCCGAGGTCGTCGAGGGCCTGGCCCGCTAGGCGTCCGCGTACTCGCGCAGGAAGGCGACCGCCTCGTCCTGGTCGTCGGTGACCAGGACCCAGCGCTCCGCCTCGCGCCCGCGCGCCAACCGCTGCACGAGAGGTGCGGCGGGCACCTCGTCCACCCAGAAGTCCCGGCCCAGGAACACCATCGGCGCGGCCGGGCCGACCGAGCCGTAGTGGTTCTGGCAGTAGTCCTGGAAGACCTCCTGCACGGTGCCCGCGCTGCCCGGCGTGTAGACGATCCCGCCGGTGGCGATGGTGAGCAGGCCGTCCTCGCGCACCGAGTTCGCGAAGTACTTGGCGTGCAGCTCGCACGCCGGGTTCGGCGGCTCGTGCCCGTAGAACCAGGTGGGGATGCCGATCGTGCGCGGCCGTCCCGCCACCGGCAGGTCGGTCGGGAAGGCGGCCAGCCAGCGGCCGACGGACTCGGCGTCGTGGCCGAACCCGGGCACCTTCGCGAGGTCCTTGAGCACGCCGTCGTCCACGCCGACCCGCACGCCCAGCGGCACGGCCTCCATCACGCCGGGCCCGCCGCCGGTCAGCACGGTGAACCCGGCCTCGCCGAGACCCGCGCCCAGGGCCGCCGCCCGCCGGTAGCCGTCGGTGCCGCGCGCCACGGCGTGCCCGCCCATCACGGCGACGGGGCGCTCGGGCAGCGCGTCGGCCAGCGCCTCGGTGATCGCGTGGTCGTGCAACCGCTCGGCCAGCGCGTGCAGCGGGTCCGGGTTGTGCCCCTGTGCCCGGCTGTGCCGGTAGGTCCGGGCGTCCGGCGTGTCCGCGTAGGACGCGGGGTCGTCGGGGTCGAAGCCCGCGAACAGCTCGGCCGGGGTGTAGAGCCGCGACCGGTACACGTCGTACGGCAGGTCCGGGATGGCGGGGAACACCAGCGCCCCGGCCGCCGCCGCCCGCCGCTGGCCGACCGGCGACAACGCGCAGCCGAGGAACAGCGCGCCGTCCACCGGCGCCCGCAGGTCGACGCCGGTCAGGTCCAGGCCGACCAGGACGGCGCCCCGCAGGTCACCCGCGGCGAGGACCCGGTCGAGGTCGGTGTACTCGGTGCGCACCGCGGCAGCCTACGTCCCGGCCGCGCGGCGGGGCTCAGAAGATGACCGTGCGGGTGCCGTGCACCAGCACCCGGTCCTCCAGGTGCCACCGCAGGCCGCGCGCCAGGACGACCTTCTCGATGTCCCGGCCCTTGCGGACCATGTCCGGCACCGAGTCGTCGTGGTCCACCCGGATCACGTCCTGCTCGATGATCGGCCCCTGGTCGAGCTCGGCCGTCACGTAGTGGCACGTCGCGCCGACGAGCTTCACCCCGCGCAGGTGCGCCTGGTGGTACGGCCGCGCGCCGATGAACGACGGCAGGAAGCTGTGGTGGATGTTCAGCGCCCGCCCGGCCCAGTCCGCGCACAGCTCGGTCGGCAGGACCTGCATGAACCGCGCCAGTACCACGGCGTGCGGGTCGTGCGCGTCCACGAGCTGCCGCAGCTGCGCGAACGACGCCCGCTTGCCCTCCGGGTCGTTGGCCGGGAACGGCACGTGGTGGAACGGGATGCCGTGCGCGCGGGTGATGCCGGCCAGGTCGGCGTGGTTGCCGATGACCGCGGCGACCTCGACGTCCAGCTCGTGCGAGGCGACCCGGCCGAGCAGGTCGTACAGGCAGTGCCCCTCCTTGGACACGAGGATCACCACGCGCCGCTTCTCGCCGGTGTCGCCCACCCGCCACGACCCGGGCGTCGCGCCCAGGTCCCGCGCCACCACCGCGAACCGGGACCGCAGCTCGTCCACGTCGAACGGCAGCGAGTCCGCGCGCACCTCCTGGCGGGTGAAGAACCAGTTCGTGGCGGGGTCGGTGTGGTACGCCGCCTCGACGATCCACCCGCCGTGCTCCGCCAGGAACGAGGAGATCCCCGCCACGATGCCGGTGCGGTCGGGGCAGCCGAAGGTGATCACGAAGCGTCGTTCGGGGAGAGGCACGCCCGGAAGTATCTACGGTCGGGGCAGCGAATCCAGCAGCGACCTGTCACCCGATGCGATGGCCCCGCTCGGCCGGCCCCACACCGCCCGGTACAGCGCGTCGGCCGTGCCGGCCAGCACGAAGTCCTCGTCGGTGCCCGAGTCGGTGACCGGCCCGACGGCCGGCGGCTCGCCGGGGGTGAGCCGCACCTCCCACGTGCGGCCCGCGTCGGCGGCGTGGAACAGCAGCCGCCCGGCCCGGTCGACCGGCTTGCGCCCGGCCATGTACGGCGAGAGCACGCCCAGCAGCTCGTCCACGCCGTCGGCGGCGAACTCCACGTCGAACAGCAGCGACGGCACCTCGCCGCCGTGCAGCGCGTGCTCGGCGTCCAGGCGGTGGATCGCGGTCTCGTGCGCCTGCCGGCGGGACCAGAACGCGAACGTCCCCGGCCCGGTCATCGTCCAGGCCGGCGTGTTGGACGTGGTGCCCGCCAGGGTGTCGGCCAGCTCGGTGACCCGCGCGGTCCACCAGTCCAGCAGCTCCGACCAGCCGGCGGGGCGCTCGTCGAACTGCGGCCGCTCACCGTCCGGCGGCGTGGCCAGGGCCTTCAGGGTCCACGAGTGCGTGCGACCCAGGTGGTCGACCAGGTCCTTGACCGTCCACCCCGGGCAGGTCGGCACCGGCGCGTCCGGCCCGGCGGCCTCGGCCGCGGCGCGCAGCGCGGTGTACTCGGTCCTGAGGTGCTCCACGAAGTCCGCGTGATCCACACCGCACACCCTAGGGACTCACCGCGTCCCAGCGCACCGTGACCTCGCCGAGCCGCCACCGCCGCCGGTCGTCCAGCACGGGCCAGCCGCGGCCCGCGAACAGCCGCACCGCCTCCACCCAGCGGGCGCGCGGCCCGTACGGCGCGAACGGCGCGGCGGTGGCCCAGCACGCGTCCAGCTCGCCCAACAGGGCGTGCACCCGCTCACCGGGCACGTTGTGGTGGATCAACGCCTTCGGCAGCCGTTCGGCCAGGTCGGACGGCGCCTCCAGGTCGGCGGGCAGGCAGGACAGCGTGAACGTGCGCGGACCGCCCGCGTCCAGCGCCACCCAGCAGCAGCGGCGGCCGATCTCGTCGCACGTGCCCTCGACCAGCACCCCGCCCGGTGCGAGCCGGCCCAGCATCGTCGCCCACGCCTCGGCGGCCTGCTCCTCGGTGTACTGCCGCAGCACGTTGAACGCGCGCAGCAGCACCGGCCGGGCGCCCGCCAGCTCGAACCCGCCGCGCCGGAAGTCCAGCCGGGGCGGGTCGGCGACCTCCTTGCCCGCGGCGACCCGTTCGGCGTCCAGTTCCAGCCCGAGCACGCGCACGCCCGGGTTCACCGCGCGCAGCCGCGCGGCCAGCTCGACGGTGGTGACCGGGGACGAGCCGTAGCCGAGGTCCACCACCAGCGGGTCCCCGTCGAGGAGCAGGTCGCGGTGGGCGTGCGCCACCCACCGGTCGACCCGGCGCAGGCGGTTCGGGTTGGTCGTGCCCCTGGTGGGCAGGCCGAGCGCGCGGGCCCGGCCCGCGGCTAGGCGCGGCGTGCGAGCCATTCGGCGGTGAACCCGCTCTCCTTGTCGAGCAGCACGGCGACCTGTTCGGCGATCAGCGCCTCGACCTTGCCGCCCACGAACGGGATGCCGACCTTGGCCTGGCCGACGAGGGTCATCTCACTCCCGGAGCCGGTGTCGGCGAGCGTGATGGTGCCCTCCAGGCGGCCCGGCACGCCGTTGAGGAGGCCCTCGATGGTGCCGGTGAGGCCCGCCTCGGTCCACGTCTCGGTGCGCGTGATCACCAGGTCGCCGCCGAGCACGCCGCGGGCGAACGACGGCAGGTGCTCCGCCGCCACGCCCTGCTTGAGCTGGTACGTCGTGCTCCGGTCCGTCTTCGCGAACGCGACCAGCTCGGCGTCCCGGCCGCCCAGGACGGCCAGGCGGTCCCGCAGGTACCCCTCGTCGACGAGGGCGGCGTACACCTCCGCCGCAGGTCGTGGTGACGTCGTTCGGTGCTCGATGCGGCGTGCCATGGCGCGGAGGCTACCGTTGACGCCCGTGACCACCCCGCTGTCCAGTGCTCAGGTGCGCGCCAGGGTGCCGCTCGCCGAGTGCACCACGCTACGGCTCGGTGGCCCGGCCGCGCGGTTCACGCGCGCCACCACAGCCGCCGAGCTCGTCGAGACCGTCCGCGCCCTGGACGCCGCCGGTGACCCCGTGCTGCTCCTCGGGGGCGGGTCGAACCTGGTGGTCGCCGACGCCGGGTTCGCGGGCACCGTCGTGCAGGTCGGCACGTCCGGCCGCCGCCTCGACCCGCTCGGCGACGGCCTCGTGCAGCTCACCGTCGAGGCGGGCGAGGACTGGGACTCGGTCGTCGCCGAGGCCGTCGGGCAGGGCCTGGGCGGGCTGGAGTGCCTGTCCGGCATCCCCGGCCTGGTCGGCGCGACGCCCGTGCAGAACGTCGGCGCGTACGGCGTCGAGATCTCCCAGGTGCTGACCTCCATCGACCTGCTCGACCGCCGCACGGGTCGCGTGCAGCAGATGTCCGCCGACGGCCTCGGCCTCGCCTACCGCACGTCCGTCCTGAAGGGAACGGACCGCGCGGTCGTGCTGCGCGCCCGCTTCGCCCTCACCGCGGGCGGCCAGTCCGCCCCGATCCGCTACGCCGAGCTGGCCCGCGTCCTGGGCGTCGCGCAGGGCGACCGGGTGCCCGTGGACGCGGCCCGCGCGGCCGTCCTCGACCTGCGGCGCGGCAAGGGCATGGTGCTCGACCCGGCCGACCACGACACGTGGAGCGCGGGCTCGTTCTTCACCAACCCGCTGCTGGACGACTCGACGCTGGCCGGTGTGCTGATCCGGGTCGCCGAGCGCCTCGGGCCGCACGTCGACGTGCCGACCTACCCGGCGGGCGCCGGGTTCGCCAAGCTGTCGGCCGCGTGGCTGATCGAGCGGGCCGGGTTCGCGCGCGGTCACGCCGGGCACCGCGTGGCGCTGTCGTCGAAGCACACGCTGGCGCTGACCAACCGGGGCGGGGCGTCCACCGAGGACCTGCTCGACCTGGCCCGCGAGGTGCGCGACGGGGTGCGTTCGGCGTTCGGCGTGGAGCTGCACCCGGAGCCGGTGATGGTGGGCTGCGAACTGGGGTGACGCGCCGCCACCGGACAGGCTCAACGGCCGAACGGGTGACTCCGTGTGACGAAAGCTCACTCCGCGCGTTTCATGGTGGTAGAGGCACCTGTTGGAGGTCGTCATGGCCTACCCGGACGACGAGCGCGCGGCCGTCAGACCGATCAAGAGGCTGGTCGAGGACGACTTCCTGGGCCGGCCGGGCGTGGTGGGCGTGGACCTCGGCGAGAAGGTCGTCCGCGGCCGGGTGACGGGTGAGCTGGCGATCGTCGTGTACGTGCGGCGCAAGGGCCCGGCCGCGCAGTTCACGATCCCGCCGGACGTGCTGGGCGTGCCCACGGACGTGGTGCAGGACGCGTTCTCGCCGCACCACACCATCGCCTCGTCGGAGGGCGTGAACGGCGCGGAGCGGCACGAGGAGCTGGTCGGCGGCATCGGGATCGGGCCCAGCCGGGCGATCCGGTTCGTGCCGCCGGACGTGGCCGTGGTGGACGACTACGTCGTCGCGGGCACGCTGGGCGCGCTGGTCACGCCGCGCCGCCGGCGGATGGTGATGGCGCTGACCTCGTTCCACGTGGCCTGCGTGGACGACGCGTGGGCGGTCGGCGACCCGATGGTGCACCCGTCCCGGGTGGACGGCGGGCACCCCGTGCGCGACCGGGTGGGCGCGTTGGCGCGGGCCGCGCTGTCCGGCCGGGTGGACGCCGCCGCGATCATGCTGACCCGGGCGCGGGCGCGGCCGGAGGTCCTGGGGCTGGGGCCGGTGCTGGGCGCGGGCGCGGCGGTGGTCGGGCAGCGGGTGCGCAAGCGCGGTCGCACGACGGCCGCCACGGTGGGCGTGGTCGCGTCCACGGACGCGGCGATCACGCTGGACTTCGGCGTCGGGCTCGGCGTGCGGACCCTGCGCGACCAGATCCGGATCGAGACGCCCCGGTTCGCCGACCACGGCGACTCCGGGGCGGTGCTGCTCGACGACGCCAACCTGGTCGTGGGCCTCTACTGCGGCGGGAGCCCGGACCGGGGGTTCGCGAACCCCGTCGGCCCGGTGCTCGACCAGCTCGACGTGGACCTGCTCACCCCCGGTGCACGCGGGACGCCGACGCCTGGGCGCGGGGCTTGAGCTCGATCCGGTCCAGGTTGACGTGCGACGGCCGGGTGACCGCGAACGCGATGACGTCGGCCACGTCGTCCGCGGTCAGCGGGACCACGCCCTGGTAGACGGCGGCGGCGCGGGTGGTGTCGCCGTCGAAGCGGTTGACCGAGAAGTCCGTCTCGACCATGCCCGGCAGGATTTCGGTGACCCGCACGGGCTGCCCGAGCAGCTCGCCGCGCAGGGTGCGGTGCAGCGCCGACTGGGCGTGCTTGGCCGAGGTGTAGCCGGAGCCGTTGTCGTACGCCTCGAACGCGGCGACCGAGGTCACGGTGACGATGTGGCCGTCGCCGGAGTCGACGAGCTTCGGCAGCAGGCCCTTGGTCAGGCGGAGCGTGCCGAGGACGTTCGTCTCCCACATCCAGCGCCAGTGGTCCTCGTCGGCCTCGGCGACGCTCGCCAGGCCGCGCGCCCCGCCCGCGTTGTTGACCAGCACCTTCGCCGACGGGACGGCGTCGAGGAACGCCGCGACGGAAGAAGCGGACGTGACGTCCAGTTCAATCGCGGTCCCGTCCACCTCGGCCGCGATAGTCTTGAGGAGGTCCAACCGCCGGGCGCCCAGCACCACGTGGAAGCCCTCGGTGGCGAGCCTGCGGGCGGTGGCCTCACCGATTCCCGCGCTGGCTCCGGTCACGACTGCGATAGGACGGTTCACGACACCGATCCTAGGTGTGTGACACAGGTCACTTGCACCGAAAGGCCGTGCCGGACGTCCTTCCACCAGGAGGTCGCAACGTGCGTAGGAGATTGGCCGCACTGCTGGCCGGCGTGGCGCTGCTCGCCGGCTGCTCGGCGGACGTGCAGCAGGGCACCGCGAAACCGGCGGGCGGCGACAACCCGCCCGTCGCGAAGTTCACCACCGCGCCCGCGGACGGCGCCGCCGACGCGCCGGTGAACGCGCCGGTGCGGGTCACCGTGGCCGAGGGCACCATCGACGAGGTCACGCTGACCAACCCCGAGGGCAAGGCCGTCGCGGGCGAGGTCGCGGACGACAGGAAGTCGTGGACGACCACCGAGGTGCTCGGGTACGGCAAGAGCTACACCTACGCCGGCCGGGCCACCGGCACCGACGGCAAGCCGGTCGAGCTGAAGGGCGCGTTCACCACGGTCACGCCGACCAGCGAGGTGCGCGCCACGCTGTTCCCCGGCGACAACGACGTGATGGGCGTCGCCGTGCCGATCAAGGTCGAGTTCGACGTGGACGTCGCCGACCGGGCCACCGTCGAGAAGGCGCTCACCGTGACCAACTCGGCGGGCGTGCAGGGCAGCTGGGCGTGGCTCAACCCCCGCGAGGTGCACTACCGGCCGGAGAACTACTGGCCCGCGAACACGAAGATCAAGGTCGAGGCGAAGCTCTACGGCGTCCCCTACGGCGGCGGCGCGTACGGCCGCGCGGACGTGACCAGCGACTTCACCATCGGCCGCAACCAGGTCGTGAAGATCGACAACCCGACGCACCAGCTCGTCGTGCAGCGGGACGGGCAGACCGTGGCGAGCTACCCGGCGTCGTTCGGCAAGCCCGACGACGCCGAGCTGACCACGCCGAACGGCACGTTCGTGGTGATGCAGAAGTTCGAGCAGTTCAGCTTCGACAACCCGCGCTACGGCTACACCAACGTGCTGAAGAAGTGGGCCGTCCGGTTCTCCAACCACGGCGAGTTCATCCACGAGAACAACGACAACGCGGCCAACATCGGCTCGAACAACACCTCGCACGGGTGCGCGAACCTGCTGGAGGCCGACGCCAAGGCGTACTACGACAGCGCGCTGGTCGGCGACCCGGTCGAGGTGACCGGCTCGATCACCACGCTGCCCGCGCAGTACGACTGGTACGACTGGCAGGTCCCGTGGGCGCAGTGGCAGACCATGTCCGCGCT
>NZ_JBPKJK010000048.1:0-57480 GCF_051756985.1 Saccharothrix sabaoui | reverse complement strand
CCCCCCGGCGGTGTCACCCCTCGGTGCGGCCACCGCCCCGACGCGGTGGTGACGCACCACTTCCCCCCTCGCCACCGGCGGCTCCCCGATGCCCGCCCCGCCCCGAACGGCGCGGGCGTCCCGCTGGTGACACCCCTATAGACGCCCACTCGCCGCCCGGGTTGCACCCGAATCCGGATTTCCCCGATCGAGTGATCCCAGGCGGCTCGTGGAGCTTTCGGCGGCGCAGCCGAGCGCGGCAGGGCGGTCGAGCACGTGCAGAGCGGTCGAGCACGTGCGGGGAGAGGACCCCTCAGAGCTTCACGAGGGGCACGCCGCCGATGAGCATCAGCCGCACGGTGCCCGAGCCGCCGAAGTCGATCGTGGCGGTCGCCCGCGGCCCGGAGCCGTCCACGGCCACCACGCGCCCCAGCCCGTACTTGTCGTGGGTGACCCGGTCGCCCACGTCGAGCTTGATCGCGGGCGTGTCCTTCCACTGGTTGCCCGCCGGCGCGGGGCGCGACGAGGTCGACGACCGGCCCCACGACGTGGGCGCGGACGGCGCGGACCGCCGGGGCTCCACCCGCCGCCAGTCGACCAGGTCGGCCGGGATCTCGTCCAGGAACCGCGACGCGGGGTTCGCCGACGGCTGGCCCCACGCCGAGCGCACCAGCGCCCGCGACAGGTACAGCCGGTGCTGGGCCCGCGTGATGGCCACGTAGGCCAGCCGCCGCTCCTCGGACAGCTCCGCCGGGTCGCCCAGGGCCCGCATGTGCGGGAAGACGCCGTCCTCCCAGCCCGTGCAGAACACCACCGGGTACTCCAGGCCCTTCGCGGTGTGCACGGTCATCAGCGTGACCACGCCGTCGGACTCCGCGTCCGGCACCGAGTCGGCGTCGGCGACCAGCGACACCCGCTCCAGGAACGCGGCGAGCGAGCCCTCGGCGGGCAGCCCCTCGTCCTCCTCGGGGACCGGGACCGCCGTGCCCAGGTCGGTGAACTCGCGGGCCACCGTGACCAGCTCGTTCAGGTTCTCCACCCGGGTGTGGTCCTGCGGGTCGTCGCTGGCCTCCAGCTCGGCCCGGTAGGCGGTCTTCTCCAGCACCGCCTCCAGGACGTCGGCCACGTCGGCGCCGCGCTCGACCAGCACGCCCAGCTCGTCCATCATCTCGACGAACCCGGCGATGGCGTTGCGGGAGCGGGGGTTGAGCATCGGCACCTTGCCGACCACGGCGTCGCGCAGGGCCTGGGCGAACCCGACCCGCTCGCGCTCGGCGTAGGTCGACACGCACGCCTCGGCGCGGTCGCCGATGCCGCGCTTGGGCACGTTGAGGATGCGCCGCAGCGACACCGTGTCGTCCGGGTTGGACAGCGCCCGCAGGTATGCCAGGGCGTCCCGCACCTCGCGCCGCTCGTAGAACCGCACGCCGCCGACGACCCGGTAGGGCAGGCCGAGGCGGATGAAGATCTCCTCGAACACGCGCGACTGGTTGTTGGTGCGGTAGAACACGGCGATCTCGCCGTTGTTCGCCTCGCCGGAGTCGACCAGCCGGTCGATCTCGTTCGCGACGAACTGCGCCTCGTCGTGCTCGTTGTCCGCGACGTAGCCGACGATCTTCTCGCCGTCGCCCAGGTCGCTCCACAGCCGCTTGTCGCGCCGGTCCGGGTTGCGCGAGATGACCGCGTTGGCCGCGGACAGGATGGTCTGCGTGGACCGGTAGTTCTGCTCCAGCAGGATCGTGGTGGCCTGCGGGTAGTCCCGCTCGAACTCCACGATGTTGCGGATCGTCGCGCCGCGGAACGCGTAGATCGACTGGTCCGCGTCGCCCACGACGCACAGCTCGGCCGGCGGGACGCCGTCGGAGCCGGTGCCGACCAGCTCGCGGACCAGCGTGTACTGCGCGTGGTTGGTGTCCTGGTACTCGTCGACCAGCACGTGCTTGAACCGGCGGTGGTAGTGCTCGGCCACGTCCGGGTGGCCCTGGAGCAGCTCGACCGTCTTCATGATCAGGTCGTCGAAGTCGAGCGAGTTCGACTCGGTGAGCCGGCGCTGGTAGCTCTCGTAGACCTCGGCGACGCGGCGCTCCAGGTCGTTGGCCGCGCGGTCCTTGGCCGTGGCCGCGTCCACCAGCTCGTTCTTGAGGTTCGAGATGTGGACGGCGAGCGTGCGCGCCGGGTACCGCTTCGGGTCCAGGTCGAGGTCGCGGGCCACCAGGGTGATGAGGCGGCGCGTGTCGTCCGAGTCGTAGATCGAGAAGGTGGACGACATGCCCAGCACCTTGGCCTCGCGGCGCATGACCCGGACGCACATCGAGTGGAACGTGGACACCCACATCGAGCGGGCGCGCCCGCCGACCAGGTCGGCCACGCGCTCCTTCATCTCGGCGGCGGCCTTGTTGGTGAAGGTGATGGCCATGACCTCACCGGGGTGCACGTCGCGCTCGGACAGCAGGTACGCGATCCGGCGCGTGAGCACCCTCGTCTTGCCGGAACCCGCTCCGGCGACGACGAGCATCGGCGACCCGGCGTGCTCGACGGCCCGGCGCTGGGCCGGGTTGAGGTCGTCGAGCAGTCGAGCGGACCTGGGGGAGGGAGGACTTGCGGGCAAGTCGAACAAGGCGCTCATCGTCCGTCCACGTTACCGGGTGCCCCCGACAAGCCGGGGGCTGTGGCATAGTGGGGTTGTGCGCGCGACCCACTTCGAGTTTTTCTACGGGAACCGGACTCCGGCTCCCGTGGGACGCTAGCGCGCCAAGCCACCACGAAGCCCCGGAGTCCTCGGACCCCGGGGCTTTCGCCGCTTCCGGGACGGGGACTCCCCCGGAGTTCGAGAGGTCCTCACGATGAACAGCACCGACACCGCCCCCGCCGGCGCCAACCACGACGACGCCGACCAGGGCGACACCGACCACGACATCGACGCGCTGCGCCAGGAGATCGACCACTTGGACGCCGAGCTGCTGCGGCTGGTCAAGCGGCGGATCGAGGTCTCCAAGATCATCGGCGCGGCGCGGATGGCCGCCGGCGGCACGCGGATCGTGCACAACCGGGAGATCGACGTGCTCAACCGGTACCGGGAACTCGGCCCCGAGGGCCGCGACCTGGCCATGATCCTGCTCAAGCTGGGCCGCGGTCCGATGGGCCGCTAGTGCCCGCCCGGACGAACCCCCAGCCGGTGAGCGCGGCCCTGGCCCGCGCCAGGTCCGCGTCCACCAGCTGGGTGTCGTCCGGCACGTAGGCCAGCGGGTCCTCCAGCAGCTCCAGCCCCAGCAGGCCCTCCACGAGGGCGTGCAGGCACAGCGCGGCGTACCCGCGCAGGTAGCCGCCCTCCTGGGTGAGCACGGCGGGCGGGCCGAGGCCGGCCACCGCGCCGCCGATCCACCGGTAGCCGGCGGCGGTGAGGTTGTGCCTGCCGTTCGGGTCGAACGCCGAGCCGTCGAAGCCCGAGGCGCAGACCAGCAGGTCCGCGCCGTGCTCGGCGATCGCCGGGAACGCCACCTCCTCCAGCGCCCGCCGGTAGGCGTGGTCGCCCGCGCCCAGGGACAGCTCGACGTTGACGTTGCCCGGCCCGCTCTCCTCCGGCCCGCCGGTCTGCGCGTGGTTCGCCCCCCACGGGCCGTGCCGCATGTGCACGGAGACGGTGAGCACGTCCGGCTGGTCGCGGAACACCTCCTGGGTGCCGTTGCCGTGGTGGACGTCCCAGTCCAGGACGGCGACCCGGCGCCCGGCGCGGCGGGCCGTCTCGGCGACCAGCGCGGCGTTGTTGACCAGGCAGTACCCGTCCGCGAGGCCCGGCTGCGCGTGGTGGCCGGGCGGGCGGACCAGCGCGTAGGCCAGGCGCGTGCGGCCCGCGGCGACCGCCTCGTACGCGGTCAGCGCGGTGCCGGCGGCGGCCCGGACCGCGTCCCACGAGCCGGGGCCGACGACCGTGTTGACCTCGACGTTCGTCCGCCGCCGGCAGGCGTCGCGGAGGTCCGCGAGGTACTCGGGGGTGTGCACGCGGGCCAGCTCGTCGTCCGTCGCGAACCGGCCGGCCGACCACGTCAGGTGCTCCGCGACCGGGCCGTGCCGCAGGGCGTGCCGGAACGTGCGCAGCCGGGCGGCGCTCTCCGGGTGCGGTTCGGCGACGTCGAGCCAGTCCCACGAGCCCGGCAGCTCCCACAGGCCCGAGCCCGTGTCGTGCTCCAGGCAGGCGTCGTGCCAGAAGACCTCCACGACCGGTGGATATCAGGGCGATCACGGATGGTCCAGCGGGTTTGGCCGCGGGCACACTGTGCACATGGGAGTCATCGGTCTGATCACGGGCCTCGTCGCGATCCTGGGTGTGCTGGCCGCGCTGGCGCACGACGGGTACCTCGCGATGCTGGGCTCGGTCGCCAAGTCCAAGCGCGCCGCGGGCGCGCCCGTCGCGCAGTACGTCCGCAGCCGGTGGACCGTCGCCGGGGTGACCACGATCATCGCGCTGGTGGGCCTGCTCATCACGGCCGGCGAGGGTGTGTCCGGCGACGTCATCGGCGCGCTGATCGCGGGCGGCGCGGGGCTGGCCGCCACCAACGCGCTCCAGGGCACCCGGAAGCGGCTCAACAGCGGAAGCTGATCGATAAACCTCCAAAATTCACTCTTAAGTGTGGAGGTGGCCGTCACGGGGCCGGTCCGGGCGGCCCGGTGCCGACCCCGGACCTACGGTGAGGTCGATGCGGGGTTCACGACACCCACCCCCGGTGCCCCCGCAAGTCACTTGAGCCCACAGGTGAACCGCCCTTCCCGGGCCTCCGACCAGGGGGTGGGAGGGGTATGCGCGAACTATGGGCATCGGGGAACCGGGACGGTCGGGCAGGCACCGGGTCGAGGACGGGGCGGCGATCTGGCTGCCCGTGGGCGGCGAGCTGACGCGCACGTCCGCGCCGCCGGCCTCCCTGCCGGCGCAACGGGTGCGCGACCCGCTCGTCGACACCGACGCGGTGGGGTTGCGGAAGTTCAACATCGGGCTGGTGCCCGCCTCGGTGACGCCGCCGAGGACGTGGAAGCGGGCCGCGTGGTTCGCGGTGCTGTCCTCGGCGGGCGTGCTGGTGGGCCTGGCCATCGCCGCGGCGAAGCTGGTCGGGTCGGTCAACCCGGTGGAGCGCATCGGGATGCCCGGCTACCCGACCGACGTGCCGCTGCTGACCGGTTTCCCGAGCAGCTCCCCGTCGACGGCGGGCACGACGGCGGCCCCGGTCCCGCGCGACCAGCGCGCCCCCGCCGCCGGCCGGGCGGGTGAGGGCCTGCGCGCCGCCCAGGGCGACCGCTCCCCCGCCGGCGCGGGCGACCCGCCCGGCGGCTCGTCCGGGAGCCGCACCGCGACCGCGGTCGCCCCCGCCGCGCCCAGCGTCACGACCGTGCCCGGCGACTCGGCGCCGCTGGTCGACGCCGAGACCATCGCCGACCGCACGGAGCGGTTCTACGAGGAGGCGGTGCGCAACGCGGACACCGCCGCGGCGATGGTGTCGGAGGGGTTCCGGTCGACCGCGCGGGCGCTGGCCGCGGGGCGGTTCGCCGACGTGGCGCTGGTCGAGGTCGAGCGGATCAGCGTGGACCCGGCCCGGGGCGTCACGGTCAGCACCATCCGCGTGACGCGCGAGGACGGGACGACCAGCACCGAGCGGCGGGAGCTGGTGTTCACCACCGTCGGCGAGCTGCTGATCGACGCCGAGCGGCCCGCCGGGAGCGCCTAGCGGTCGTTCACGGACGCACAGCGGAACGCCGTTCCGTAGTGCTTCCCCCGATCGAGCGACAACTGTTGGCCACTCACCGCCACTAAAGGGTGAACTCATGCGCTGAACTGGCTTTCCGCTGGTCGGACGCGGTACGTGTCTTGCGTCGTCCAGCCGAGGAGTCGTCAGTGCAGCGCCCCACGACGAGCGGTCGCCGGCACAGCCGCGCGGGTTCGGTGTCCGTTGCCGAGCTCATCAGGAAGCAGCCGGCGCCGGTGCGCGTCCTTCCCCCCGGGCGGGCCGCGGCGCACGCCCCGGTGACCGGCCCGCTCGGCCCGGAGCCCGTCCCGCCGGCCCGCCCGGACCGGCGGGGCAGGCGGGCGCGGCTCGTCGGCGTGGCCGCCGGGGCGGCGCTGGTGCTGGCCTCCGCGACCGCCGCGTCGCTGCTGGCCGCGCACCGCGACCCCGGGCCGGGGGAACCGCGCGTCGAGGCGCCGGAGGCGATCAGCGGGGCGTCCGCGCTGCGCCCGGACGTGCTGGCGGACCGCCTGGGCGGCTTCACCGGCGACGACCCGGCCGACCAGCCGCCGCTCGCCGCGCCGCTCGCGGTCGACGTGCCGTCCCCGGTCGGGGAGGACGTGCGGGCCGTCCTGCCGATCGGGCCGAGGCCGCAGGTGGACACCGTGCGCCGGTTCTTCGAGCTGCTCCCCGCCCGGCCCGCCGACGCCTCCCGGCTGCTGTCGCCGGAGCTGCTGGGCGACGACGCCCGCGAGTTCGTGTCGGCGTGGCGCGGGGTGCAGGCGATCACGATCGAGTCGACCACCCTGCGCCCGGACGGCGCGGTCCTCGCCGTGGTGTCGATGCAGGAGCGCGGCGGCGGCTGGATGCGGGTCGAGCAGGTGTTCCGGCTGACCGACACGACGGTGCCGCGCATCCTCGACACGGAGGTCCTGTCCGCGCAGCGACATTGACGGTGAGTGACGATCCACCGCTGTCAGTTGACCGAATGTGCATGTCAACTGTGTTTATCAGCCAAACTTCCCCCAAAGGGGTTACGTACTCGGTCACGATTCGGTATCCATAGCCCGGTCAGCAGTGCAACGCACTCCACCGGGAGAGGTGTTCAAGCGGTGTCGAACGACGACAAACGCCGGCGGTTGGACGGTGATTCGACGGCGAAGCTGTCGGTCGCCGACCTGATCGCGCGGCGTGAGGCGGAGACGCAGCCGATCCCGAGGATCACCGACGCCGAGCCGGCGGGCGGGTCCGAGGAGACGGTGCGCTTCAAGCCCTCCGCGAACCTCTCCGGGCGCGAGCTGCACATCACCGAGCTGCTCAAGCGCGAGGGGCGCGCCGGCGAGGAGGAGCGCGGCGGCGGCGGGTTCTCCGTGCCGAAGATCGTCGCGATGGCCGGTGGCGGCGTGGTGCTCGCGGGCACCGTCGCGTTCACCGCCTCCAACCTGCTCTCGTCGCCCGACGAGCGACCGCTGGCGGAGGTGCGCTTCGACGCCCGCCCGGCCGCGCGGGCCACGAACACCCTCACCAAGGACCTCGGGGCCGCGGCGGCCAAGCAGCAGGAGACGCAGCAGGCGCAGGTCGAGACCACGACCGCCGCGCCGGAGCCGACGACCACCCAGCGGCAGCAGCGCACCCAGCAGCAGCAGGCGCCGCGCCAGCAGCCGGTGACCACGACGCCGCAGGCCCCGGCGACCACGACGCCGGCGCCGACCACCGCCACCGAGCAGACCACGCCGCCGCCGCCGACCACCGGCACGACGACGCCCGCGCCGCCGAGCGGCAGCACCCCGCCGTCCTCGTCCTCCACCGCGCCGCCGCCCGCCTCGGACGCGAGCACCCCGCCGTCCTCCTCGACCCCGCCGTCCTCCAGCGCCCCCTCCCCCGGCGCCCCCTCCTCCAGCGCGCCGTCCGCCGGTGTCGGGATCGGCCTGGACCTGGGCGCCGTGCTCGACCCGCTCGGCGGCTTCGACTTCTTCGCCCCGGCGAGCTGATCGCAGCACCCACCACACCACCCGCCGACCCGGGACACCCGGGTCGGCCGTTCGGCGTGCGCGTGACGGGCGTCGCCCCGCCCGTTGGGCCGTTCGGCCCCAATGTGCGCGTTCTTCACGCGAACGGCTGCCGTCCCGGGCCCGCGTCCGGTATCCCTTCCCGGTCGCCCCTCCCCCGGCGCCGCCCCGGCACGGGTGACCCGCACAACGGTGCGAAAGCGGCCGCCACCACCGAGGTAGGCTCTGCGGGCGAGCGGTGGCCTAGCCTGTTCCGCGCACCGACCCGCACGACGAGGAGCCCGAGCGTGAGACCAGCTGCCCTTGCCGCGGTCACGCAGCGCCCCAGCGAGGTGGTCCGGTGAGCAACGACGGTCGCGTGATCGCGGACCGCTACCGTTTCCTGGACAGGATCGGCAGCGGCGCGATGGGCGTCGTGTGGCGTGCCCAGGACGAGCGGCTCGGCCGCGTCGTCGCGGTCAAGCAGCTGCTGCTCCAGCCCAGCCTGGAGGCGCGCGAGAAGGACGAGGCCATCCAGCGCGCCATGCGCGAGGGCCGCATCGCCGCGAAGCTGCACCACCCCAACGCCATCGCCGTCTACGACGTGGTGGAGGAGGACGGCGCTCCGTGCCTGGTCATGGAGTACCTGCCGTCCTACAGCCTCGCCGACACGATGTCCGAGCACGGTCCGCTGGACCCGCTGGAGGTCGCGCAGATCGGCATGCAGGCCGCCTCCGCGCTGGCCGCCGCCCACGCCGCCGGGATCGTGCACCGCGACGTGAAGCCCGGCAACGTGCTGCTCGCCGACAACGGCCTGGTCAAGATCACCGACTTCGGCATCTCCCGGGCCAGCGACGACGTCACGGTCACCAAGACCGGCCTGATCGCGGGCACCCCCGCCTACCTGGCGCCGGAGATCGCGCGCGGCCAGGACCCGACGCCCGCCTCGGACGTGTTCTCGCTCGGCTCGACGCTGTACGCGGCGGTCGAGGGCGAGCCGCCGTTCGGGTTGTCGGAGAACACCCTGGGCGTGCTGCACGCGGTCGCCGCGGGCCGGATCAACCCGCCGACGGTCGACCACCCGCTGACCGACGTGCTGCTGCGGTTCCTCAACTACGACCCCGCGGACCGGCCGACCATGGCCCAGGCCCGGGACCTGCTCAACGCGGTCGCGCACGGCCGCAACCCGAGCCTGACAGGGCTGGCCCCGGCCACCTCCATCGGCCTGGCGCCGCTGGGCGCGGGCGCGACGACCGTGCTGGACGCCGACCGCACCCGCGTGGTGCGCCCCGGCCCGCGCACGGTCGGCCCCCGGACGACGGGCTCCATCCCGCCGGTGGCCCCGCCGCGGTCGAACAACAACCGGGCGCTGGCGATCGCCGCGGTCGTGCTGGGCGCCGTCCTGCTGATCGGTTTCCTGCTGGTCGCGCTCGACGTGTTCGACAAGGCCCCGGCCACCCCGCCGGCGGGCGGCTCCAGCTCGTCCACGCCCGCGCCGACGACCACCACGACGCCGTCGCAGGTGGTGACGACGACCCAGGAGGTGGTCCCCACGACCACGATCCCGGAGCCGACGACCACCACGACGCAGGAGCCGACGACCACCACCACGACGACCACCACGACCACGAAGCCGCCGGTGTCGACGCCGGCGGCGACCACGACGACCACCACGACGACGACGACCACGACGACTGCCGTCCAGGAGCAGCCGTGAACCTCGTATGGTGTGCGTCGAACCCAATCGGGTGATGCACCGTTCTTGTCCTAGTGGCGTCCGGTCGTTCGCCACAGAAGTCCTAGCACTTACTGGGAGCACGCCGTGACCGACGATGGCCGCCTGGTTGCCGGCCGCTACCGACTGGGCCAGCGGATCGGCAGCGGTGCGATGGGCATCGTCTGGCAGGCGCACGACGAGCGCCTGCACCGCACCGTGGCCGTGAAGCAGCTGCTGCTCCAACCGGGGCTGGCGGAAGCCGACACCGACGAGGCGAAGCGCCGCGCGATGCGCGAGGGCCGGATCGCGGCCCGCCTCCAGCACCCGCACGCCATCGCGGTGTACGACGTGGCGGAGGACGACGGCCAGCCGTGGCTGGTGATGGAGTACCTGCCGTCCAAGAGCCTGTCCACGGCGCTGTCGGAGCGCGGCACGCTGCCGCCCCGCGACGTGGCCTCCATCGGGCAGCAGGTGGCGTCGGCGCTCGCCGCCGCGCACAACGCGGGCATCGTGCACCGCGACATCAAGCCCGGCAACATCCTCCTCGGCAACGAGGGCACGGTGAAGATCACCGACTTCGGCATCTCCCGGGCCACCGGCGACGTCACGGTCACCGCGACCGGCATGCTCGCCGGCACCCCGGCGTACCTCGCGCCCGAGGTGGCCAAGGGCTACGACCCGGGCCCGCCGTCGGACGTGTTCTCGCTGGGCTCGACGCTGTACGCGGCGATCGAGGGCATGCCGCCGTTCGGCCTGAACGAGAACACCATCGCGCTGCTGCACCAGGTGGCGTCGGGCAAGGTCGTGCCGCCGAAGCAGGCCGGTCCGCTGACGGCGCTGCTGATGCGCCTGCTGCGCGCCGAGCCGGAGGACCGGCCGACGATGGCCGAGGCGCGCGAGGCGCTGGCGGCGGTGGCCGCGGGCCGGTCGGCCCCGGAGTTCCCGGTGCCGATGCCGCAGAGCCACCCGCCGTCGTGGCAGGGCGCGCCCGTGCAGGCGCCGGCCACGGCGACCCGTGCGATGACGCCCGCGTCCGGCGTCCCCCAGGGCCGCCAGGGCTCGCCCGCAGCGACGCGGGTGGCCGCCCCGGTCGCGCCGCAGCCCGCGCACCAGCCCCGGCCCGCGGCGTACGTCCCGCCGCCGGACCGCCAACGCGGCGCGTCGAGACCGGTCGGTCGCGGCGGCCCGCTCAAGGGCAAGCGCTCCGCCGTGATCACCGCGCTCGCCATCGCGGGCGCGGCCACCGCGGGCATCCTGCTGGCCAGCCTGATGTCCGACAGCGGTGGTCAGCCGAACGACCAGGCGGGGCCGGGCACCTCGACCACCGCGCCCGCCGCGGGCGGCGAGCCGTCCACGACGTCGACGCGGAAGGTGGTGGCCCCGCCCGCCACCTACACCAGCGCGCCGACCCAGCAGGACCAGGAGCGGACGGTCCGCGAGTACTACGAGCTGCTGCCGGTCGACCTGGACGCGAGCTGGGGCCGCCTGGCCCAGCCCATGCGGGACGCCAAGGGCGGGTTCGAGCAGTACAAGTCCTGGTGGAACCAGTTCGAGACGGTCGAGCTGACCGGTGTGACGAGGAACTCCGACTTCGCCTACGAGGTCGAGCTGACCTTCACCACGAAGAGCGGGTCGAAGGTCGTGGAGCGCAAGCTGATCGTGCTCCAGTGGGCGCAGCAGAGCCTGTTCATCTCCAACGAGCAGGACCTCGGCCGCCCGTAGGCGACCCCCGGGCGGCGACGCCCGGGAGGCTCAGGCGGCGGCCTCCGCCAGCGCCGCCAGCAGGCTGGCCACGGCGGGCGAGCCGGCGGCGTCCTCCCGCACGGCCGCGCAGATGGTCCTGGTCGGCTCGGGGCGGCGCAGCCTGCGCACCACCACGCCGGGGTGCACGACGCCCAGGCTGAGCTTGGGCACGACGGTCACGCCGAGCCCGGCCGCGATGAAGCCCTGCGCGGTCGGGTAGTCGTCGGCCTCCACCACGACGTTGGGCGCGAAGCCCGCCCCCGCGCACGCGTCGAGCACGATGTCGCGGCACGGCCCGGGCGGCACGACGGCGTCCACCCACTGCTCCCCGGCCAGGTCGGCGAGGTCGAGCACGCGCTTGCGGGCCAGTTCGTGCCCGCGCGGCAGCACGGCCAGGTACGGGTCGTCGAGCAGGTGCACGAGGTGCACGCCGCGCGGCGGCCCGCCGGCCGCGTGGTGCACGACGACGGCCACGTCGGCGCGCCCGGCACCCACCTCGACCACCGGGTCGTCCGGTTCGGTGAGCTTCAGGTCGAGCCGCACGTCCGGGTGGGCGGTCCGGAACGCGGCCACGGCGGGCGGCACGAGCGCCGCGCCCGCGGTGGCGAAGTACCGGACGCGCAGCAGCCCGGTGCGGCCCTCGCGCAGGTCGGCCAGCGCCGCCTCGGCCTCGACGAGCCGGTCGGTGATGTGGGCGGCGTGCTCGGTGAGCACCCGGCCCGCCTGGGTGGGCCGCACGCCGCGCCCCACGCGGTCCAGCAGCGGCAGCCCCGCCTGCCGCTCCAGGGCCGCCACCTGCTGGCTGACGGCCGAGGGCGTGTACCCGAGGTTCGCCGCCGCGGCGGTGATGGAACCGGTGGAGACCACGGCCCGGAGCACCTGCATCCGTCGCACGTCCAACATGACGTGATCGTACATTTCTGCTTAAAGGTCGTGCAGTTCTATTAACTTGTCCTTACGTTCCGAATGGCCCAGTGTAGGGCCGTGAACAGTCCTGCCACGCTGATCAGGATGGGTGTCCTGGCCCTCCTGTGGGGTTCCAGCTTCCTGTGGATCAAGATCGCCCTCACCGGCCTGTCGCCGGTCCAGATCGCCCTGGCGCGCACGGTCCTGGGCGCGGCCGTGCTCGTGGTGCTGCTCCGGGCGGGCGGGCAGCGCCTGCCGCGCGACCGCGCCGTGTGGGGCCACCTGGCCCTCGCCGCGGTGTTCGGCAACGTCATCCCGTTCGTGCTCTTCGCGGTGGGCGAGCAGACGGTGGACTCCGGCGTGGCCGGCGTGCTCAACGCCACCACGCCGCTGTGGGCGCTGGCGATCGGCCTGGTGCTGGGTTCCGAGCGGAACGGCGGCGCGGCGCGGGTCACGGGCCTCGCGCTCGGCTTCGCGGGCACCCTGCTCATCTTCGCGCCGTGGGAGAGGTCCGGGCTGGCGAGCTGGGGCGCGCTGGCGTGCCTGCTGGCCGCGGCGTCCTACGCGCTCTGCTACGCCTACGTGGGCCGCACGGTGGCCGGGCGCGGCCCCACGCCCCTCCAGCTCTCCGCCACGCAGCTGGTGGCCGCCTCGGGCCTCACGGCGCTCGTCGTGCCCGTGGGCGGCCTCCAACCGGTGCACCTCGACTGGCGCCCGCTGGCGGCCGTGGCCTTCCTCGGCGTGTTCGGCACCGGCGTGGCGTTCGCGCTCAACTACCGGCTCATCCAGGACGTGGGCGCGACCGACGCCACGACGGTCAGCTACCTGCTGCCGGTGGTGTCCGTCCTGCTCGGCGCCGCGTTCCTCGGCGAGCCCCTCGACGCGCGCGTCGTGGTCGGCACGGTGGTCGTCCTGGCGGGGGTCGCGCTGACCCGGAAGCGGCCCGCCGCGGTGCCCGCCGAGCCGGCGCGGGAGTTGGCGACTACGCTCAAGTGACCTGCGATAACACTGGGTTACCCGCCGGTATGGGCCAGTTGAGACACCCGTCCTGGGCAAACGGGTGGACTTGAGACCCAGGTCTCCCCCGATCGCGTGGTGTTCAGGCGAACCACGTCCCGATTCGCCCCCTCGGACGTCTCTTCACATGAAAGGGACGCACACCGGAGGGAACCCCCGAGTCATGAGCACCGAGAGCATCACCACCACGACGACGTTCCACCTCCTCGTCCCGGGGATCGCCCCGGCACCGGTGGAGGCCGAGCTGCACTACGAACCGGAGGACCCGTACGCGGTCGCCGTCCTGTTCCACACCGGGCAGGGCAAGGTCGAGTGGATCTTCGCCCGGGACCTGCTGGCCGACGGCCTGCTGACCCCGTCCGGCGAGGGCGACATCCTGGTCCGCCCGGCCGCCGACGACCCGGAGCGGGTCCTGCTGGAGCTGAACGCGCCGACGGGCTTCGCGATCCTGTCCGCCGAGGCCGAGCACATCGCCGAGTTCCTGGACCTCACCTACGACGTGGTGCAGCCCGGCGAGGAGGACCTGTGGATCGACTTCGACCGCGAATTGGCCAAGCTGGTCTCGACCAACTGACCCCGTCGCCTACCCTCGTAACCCGTGACGGGGTCCGGGGGGACGGTAGGCGGCGGTCGGTACGCGCTGGTCGAGCGGATCGGCAGCGGCGCCATGGGCGTCGTCTGGCGGGCGCACGACGAGCTGCTGGACCGCGAGGTGGCCGTGAAGCAGCTCCGGATGCCCGACCTGACGGCCGAGGAGGCCGAGGTCGCCAGGGCGCGGGCGATGCGCGAGGCGCGCAACGCGGCCCGGCTGCACCACCCCAATGCGGTCGCGGTCTTCGACGTGGTGGTCGAGGACGACCGGCCATGGCTGGTCATGGAGCACCTGCCCTCCCGCAGCCTCGCCGGGCTGCTGGCGGAGGACGGTCCCCTGGACCCGCCCGAGGTGGCCAGGATCGGCGGTCAGGTCGCCGCCGCGCTCGCCGCCGCGCACGCGGCGGGCATCGTGCACCGGGACGTGAAACCCTCCAACGTCCTCATCGGGCACGACGGCACGGTGAAGCTCACCGATTTCGGCATCTCCCGCGCCGCGGGCGACGGCACGCTGACCGACAGCGGCATGATCACCGGCACCCCGGCGTACCTGGCGCCCGAGGTGGCGCGCGGCGAGCAGCCGGGCATGGCCTCCGACGTCTTCTCCCTCGGCGCGACCCTGTACGCGGCGACCGAGGGCAAGTCACCCTACGGCGCCTCCGAGAACAGCTTCGGCCTGCTCTACCGGGCCGCCGCGGGCCGGATCGAGCCGCCGACCCGGTCGGGCGAGCTGACGGACCTGGTCACGCGCGTGCTGTCCGCGTCCCCGGAGGACCGGCCCACCGCGGCCGAGGTGGTGGACCTGCTGGCCGCGCACGGACCCCCGACCGCGCCGATGACCGCGCCGCCCGCGGCGGAACCCGGTCGGACCCGCCGCCCGCGCCGGCTGGCCGCCGCGGTCGTGGCCGCCGTGGTGGCCGTGCTGCTGGGCGGGGGCACGCTGGCGGCCGTGCGGTACTGGCCGGACCGCGCCGGGCCCCCCGCGGACGACCGCGCCGCGCCGTCGCCCGCGCCCGCCCGGGAGTCGGCCCCGCCCGCCCCCACCGCGGACGACGCGGTGGCCCTGGTGCGCGACCACTACCGGGCGCTGCCCGAGGACACGACCACGGCCTACCAGAACCTGGCGCTGTCGTTCCGGCAGCCGTTCGAGCAGTACCAGCGGTTCTGGGGGCAGTACGAGGACGTGCTGACCGACGACCCCCGGGTCGTGCGGCACGAGGGCGACGCCTACGCGGTGCGGGTCCTGGTGACGTTCGTGTCCGGCGGCACCAGCTCGTCCCTGCCCTACGAACTGGACGTGCGGCCGGCCGAGGGCAGGCTGCGGATCGCCTCGGCGGAGCAGCTGGAGTAGCCCCGCCGCGCCCCCGTCGGACCGGGCGCCCCGTCAGACCGGGCGCCCCCGTCAGACCAGGCGGCGGTCCGACGCCCAGCGCGACAGTTCGTACCGGTTGGACAGCTGCGTCTTGCGCAGCACGCTCGACACGTGCGTCTCGACCGTCTTCACCGAGATGAACAGCTCCGAGGCGATCTCCTTGTACGCGTAGCCGCGCGCCAGCAGCCGCAGCACGTCCCGCTCGCGCGGGGTCAGCAGGTCCAGCTCCGGGTCGCTGATCGGGGCCGCGCCCGGCCGGTCGGCGAACGCGTCCAGCACGAACCCGGCCAGCCGCGGGCTGAACACCGCGTCGCCCTCCGCGACCCGCACGACCGCGCGCACCAGCTCCTGGCTGGAGATCGTCTTCGTCACGTACCCGCGCGCGCCGGCGCGGATGACCGCGATGACGTCCTCGGCCGCGTCGGACACCGACAGCGCCAGGAACACCACCTCGGGCAGCGCCGTGCGGACCTGCCGCAGCACCTCCGCGCCGCCGCCGTCCGGCATGTGCACGTCGAGCAGCACCACGTCGGGCCGGTGGTGGCCGATGCCGACGACCGCCTCCCCGACGGAGCCCGCCTCGCCGACCACCTCGACCTCGTCGGTGATCGAGTCCAGCTCGGCCCGCACACCCGCGCGGAACAGCGCGTGGTCGTCCACCAGGAACACCCGTACCGCCACGGTCCGGCCCCCGTCCGTCACTAGTCGTACTTCCTCGGCATCATCAGCTGCACCTCCGTGCCCTCGCCGAGCGAGGTGCGGATGCGGACTTCGCCGCCGTGCCTCTCCATCCTCCCCCCGATGGAGTCCGCGAGGCCATGCCGGTCCTCCGGGACGGTCCCCGGGTCGAACCCCTTGCCCCGGTCGCGCACGAACACGGTGACGCGTTCCGGCTCCACCTCGCCGTACACGCTGATCTCCGCGACGCCCGCGTGCTTGGCCGCGTTGACCACCGCCTCGCGGGCCGCCTGCACCAGGGCGTACAGGTCGGGGTCCAGCTCGCAGTCGCCGACCACGACCTGCTGCACGGCCAGCGCGAACTGGTCCTCGACCTCGCCGGACGCCTTCGCGATGGCCGCGGACAGCGTCTTGGGCCTGCTGTTGTCCTCCAGGACGTTGCCGTACAGCCACTCGCGCAGCTGCCGCTCCTGGCCGCGGGCGAGGCGCTTGACCTCGCGCGGCTGCTCGGCCTGCTTCTGGATGAGCGCAAGCGTTTGCAGCACGGAGTCGTGCAGGTGGGCGGCGATCTCGGCGCGTTCCTCGGTGCGGATGCGGACCCGGCGCTCCTCGCCCAGGTCGTTGATCAGCTTGATCCACAGGGGCACGGTGAGCACCGCCACGCCGCCGAGCGTGGCGACCACGGCGAGCAGGGCGAACCGCAGCTGGTCGATGCCGTAGCTGTTGACCAGCAGCACGCCGATGCCGATGGCGACCAGCGCGACGCCCGCGAGCACCCGCACGAGCGTGGTGCGACCGCTGCCGAGGAGCCCGGACCGCGCGCCGTCCCGCCAGCGGCGGCGCTGCGCCTCGTCCGCCTCCCGCCACACCACGGCCGCGCCGACCATGGCCACCGCGAGCGGCCCGGTGATCCAGCCGCTGACCGGGCCGGAGAACAGGCCGGTGACGACGGCCGCGCCGATGCCCAGGGCCAGCAGGCCCAGCGCCTGCTGGCGCTCCCTCGGGTTCGGGGGCCGCTCGGGCACGTCGGCGGCCCGCTGCGGCACGAACAGCCACAGCAGGCCGTAGGCGATGACACCGACGCCGTTGAGCGCGGTCAGCGCGGCGAACACCGCGCGCACCCAGAACACCTCGACGCCCAGGTGCTCCGCGACACCGCCCGCCACACCCGCCACCACGCGTCCCGTGCGCCTGCGGCGGACCGGCTCCAGGGCCTTCGTCTCCACGCTCACCGCACGATCGTCACACGCGCGCGGGGGCCGGTCATCAGGGTTCCACCCCATGCCCGGTTCAGGGTGCGTCCCGGATGTGCCGGGCCCTCCCCGGCGGGCAAGCTCGTCACCGTGAGCGGGAACATCAGCGCAGCCGGCGTCGAGGAGACGCTGAAGGACTTCTGGGTCAGCCGACCCAGGCGGCCACACGACGGTCGCAAGATCGCGGGTGTCGCCGCCGGTATCGCGCAGCGGTACCAGATCGACCCGGTGATCGTCCGGGTGGCGTTCGTCGCGATGGCGCTGTGCAACGGCGCCGGGGTGCTCGTCTACCTGCTGGGCTGGCTGTTCCTGGCCCAGGAGGGCGACGAGTCGTCGGCGGCCGAGGCACTGGTGGGGCGCGGTCGCAGCTCGACCCCGACCCCGCTGACCGTGGCGCTGGGGATCGCCGTGCTGCCCGCGACGGGCTTCTTCGTCGACGGCGGGTTCACGATGGTCGGCGGCGTGCTGCTGTCCGTCGGCGGGATCTACCTGCTGCACCGCGGTCGCGGGCAGCTCAACCGACCGGACGCGCCACCGCCGCTGCCGGCCTACGACCCGGGGGTGCCGGTGCAGGAGCGGACGACCGAGCGGGTGACGCCACCGGCGTGGGACCCGCTGGGCGCGGCCCCCTTCGCGTGGGACCTGCCGGAGCCGGCGGGCTTGCCCGAACCGGTGGTGGCGCGGCCGGTGCGCCGCAGGTCCCGGGTCGGCGTGGCCACGTTCGGCGTGGCGATGCTGGTGCTGGCCGGTTCGGTGGTCGCGGCGGGCTACTCGGCCTGGTTCACCGCGCCGCACGTCATCGGGCTGCTGGTCGCGGTGATGGGCCTGGGCCTGGTGGCCGGCGCGCTGCGCGGCGGCGGCGGGGGCAAGGGCCTGCTGTGGTTCATCGTGCCGCTGTCGTTCGTCGGGGCCGGCATGACCGCCGCCGACCTGGACTCGATCAACACCGAGGGCATCGGCAGCAACCGGTCCGCCCCGACCTCCGTCGAGCAGGTGCTGGACCGCTACGAGACGGGTGTCGGCGAGGTCGACCTGGACCTGACCGGCCTGCCCGCCACGGGGACGGTGAAGACCTCCGTCGAGGTCGGCGTGGGCAGCGCCCGGGTGCGGGTGCCGGCCGGCGCGGACGTGGAGGTGACCTGCCGCACGGACCTCGGCTCGGTGCGCTGCCTGGACCGGGTGTCGGACGGCGAGGACCGGGAGGAGCGCGTCGAGGACGACGGCGCGGACGGTCCCGGTGGGCTGAGGATCGAGCTCGACGTGCGCAGCGACCTGGGAGAGGTGGAGGTGAGCCGTGGCTGACGGGGACTCGGTGGAGAAGCGGGGCGTCGACGTGGTCGGGCTGGTGTTCGGGGTCGCCGCCCTGGTCGCCGCCGCCTACATGCTCTCGGACGGCGCGTCGTGGCCCGACTTCCTCGACCTGAGGTGGGCGCTGGCGGGCGGGGCCGTGGTCATCGGCATCGGCCTGCTGGCGGGGTCGGCCCGGCGTCGCGGCTGAGGGTCCGGCGCCGCGGCCGGGGTTCAGGAGAAGCAGGAGGCCCGTCCCGGGTGGGACGGGCCTCCTGGCCGTTCAGGCGGGGATCACTCCCACTCGATGGTGCCCGGCGGCTTGCTCGTCACGTCCAGCACGACCCGGTTGACCTCCGCCACCTCGTTGGTGATGCGGGTCGAGATGCGCTCCAGCACGTCGTACGGCAGGCGCGTCCAGTCCGCCGTCATGGCGTCCTCGCTGGACACCGGCCGCAGCACGACCGGGTGGCCGTAGGTGCGGCCGTCGCCCTGGACGCCGACGCTGCGCACGTCCGCCAGCAGCACCACGGGGCACTGCCAGATCTGCCGGTCGAGGCCCGCGCTGGTCAGCTCCTCGCGGGCGATGGCGTCGGCCTTGCGCAGGATCTCCAGCCGCTCGGCGGTCACCTCGCCGATGATCCGGATGCCCAGGCCCGGCCCGGGGAACGGCTGCCGCTGCACGATCGTCTCCGGCAGGCCCAGCTCGGTGCCGACCCGGCGCACCTCGTCCTTGAACAGCGCGCGCAGCGGCTCGACGAGGGTGAACTGGAGGTCGTCCGGCAGGCCGCCGACGTTGTGGTGGCTCTTGATGTTCGCCGCGCCCGCGCCGCCGCCGGACTCGACCACGTCCGGGTACAGCGTGCCCTGCACGAGGAACCCGTAGTCGCCCTCGGCCTTGAGGTCGCGCTCGGCCTGCTCGAAGACGCGGATGAACTCGCGCCCGATGATCTTGCGCTTCTCCTCGGGGTCCGTGACGCCGGCCAGGGCGCCCAGGAACCGCTCGCGGGCGTCCACGGTCACCAGGTTCACGCCGGTCGCGGCCACGAAGTCGCGCTCGACCTGGGCGCGCTCACCGGCGCGCAGCAGGCCGTGGTCGACGAACACGCAGGTCAGGCGGTCACCGATGGCGCGCTGCACGAGTGCCGCGGCCACCGCCGAGTCGACGCCGCCGGACAGGCCGCAGATGGCCTTGCCGTCGCCGACCTGCTCGCGGACGCGCGCCACCTGCTCGTCCACGATCGACGAGGTCGTCCACTGGGGGCGGATGCCCGCGATCTCGTGCAGGAACCGGCGCAGCACCTCCTGGCCGTGCGGCGAGTGCCCCACCTCCGGGTGGTACTGCACGCCCGCGAACCGGCGCTCCCGGTTCTCGAACGCGGCCACCGGCGCGCCCTCGCTGGTCGCGGTCACGGTGAAGCCCTCGGGTGCCTTGGTCACCGAGTCGCCGTGGCTCATCCACACGGGGTGGCTGGCGGGCAGCTCCTCGTGCAGGAGGCCGCCGGACGCCCGCACGCCCAGCTCGGTGCGGCCGTACTCGCGGACGCCGGTGCGCTCGACCGTGCCGCCGAGGGCGCCCGCCATGGCCTGGAAGCCGTAGCAGATGCCGAACACCGGCACGTCGACGTCGAACAGCTTCGGGTCCACCTGCGGGGCGCCGGGCTCGTAGACGCTGGACGGCCCGCCGGACAGCACGATGGCGGCCGGGTCGCGTTCGAGCAGCTCCGCCACGGGTGTGGTGTGCGGGACGACTTCCGAGTAGACCTGCGCCTCCCGGACCCGTCGGGCGATCAGCTGCGCGTACTGCGCGCCGAAGTCGATGACCAGCACAGGGCGGTTGTTGCTCTCGGCCACTGCTGCAAAACCTCTCGTCTGGCGGATTCGCGCAGGTGAAGGATGTCATGCGTGGACGAGGAACTGCTCACCGGAGGCGGGCTCAACGAGGTGGTCCGGGTCGGGGCGACGGTGCGGCGCCCGACCGGGCCGTGGACGCCGAACGTGCACCGGCTGCTGGAACGCCTTGCGCCGCTTGGCATCGCGCCCCGCGCGCACGGCGTGGACGAGCGCGGCCGGGAGGTGCTGACCCACCTGGCGGGTGAGGTGGCCCACCCGCCGCTGCCGGGGTGGGCGCGCTCGGAGGAGGTGCTGGTGGCGGTGGCCCGGCTGGCCCGCCGGCTGCACGACGCGTCGGCCGGGCTCGCGCACGTGCGGGACGGCTGGCAGTTCCCGGCGCTGTCACCCGTCGAGGTGATCTGCCACAACGACCTGGCGCCGTACAACACGGTGTTCCGGGACGGCCTGCCGGTCGCGTTCATCGACTTCGACGGGGCCCGGCCGGGGCCGCGCTGGTGGGACCTCGCCTACACCGCGTACTGCCTGGTGCCGTTCTCGCCCGAGTGGGGGACACCCGACGAGCAGTGGCGGCGGGCGGAGCTGTTCTGCGCGGCCTACGGCACCGGGGTGACGGGCCTGGGGGCGCGCGTGCTCGCCCGGTTGGACGACATGGTGACCATGATCCGGGAGCGCCCGGAGTTCCACCGGCAGCGCGCGGAGCGCCACGACGAGTACTACCTCGGGCACGCGGTGTATGTGAAAGAGCACTTCCAAGATCGATAGGTAGAACCAACCCGGACGGGCATACGGTGTGGCCCATGGACGCGACCACCCCCGAGCCGAGGCCCTGCTGGATCGCCGGACACGCCGAGCAGGGCGTGCGGGCCATCACCGTCTTCCACCCGTTCGACGGCACGGAGGTGGCGTCGGTCGCGGTGCCGGGACCCGATCAGGTGGAGCGGGCCGTGGCCGCCGCGGCGGCCGTCGCCAAGGAGTTCCGGCGCACGCCGGCGCACGTCCGTGCCACCGCGCTGGTGCAGGTTTCCGAAGCGTTGGCCGAGCGCGCCGAGGAGATCGCCGAGACGATCACGGCGGAGAACGGCAAGCCGCTGCGGTGGGCGGAGATCGAGGTCCAGCGGGCCGTGAACACGTTCCGGTTCGCCGCCGAGGAGGCCCGCCGGTTCACCGGCGACCTCCAGCGCCTCGACACCGACCCGAACGGCGAGGGGCGGCTGGCCCTCGTGCGCCGGGTGCCGCGCGGCCCCGTGCTGGCCGTGGCGCCGTTCAACTTCCCGCTGAACCTGGTGGCGCACAAGGTCGCGCCCGCGCTGGCGGTCGGCGCGCCGGTGATCGTGAAGCCCGCGTCGGCGACGCCGCTGTCCGCGCTGCTGCTCGGCGAGCTGCTGGCGGCGACCGACCTGCCCGAGGGCGCGTTCTCCGTGCTGCCGGTGCGCGGCGGCGACATGAAGTCGCTGGTGACCGACGAGCGGCTGCCGGTCATCTCGTTCACCGGCTCGACCTCGGTCGGCTGGTCGCTGATGGACGACGCGCCGCGCAAGCACGTCGTGATGGAGCTGGGGTCGAACTCGGCGGCCGTCGTGTGCCCGGACTGGCCGGACCTGGACCTCGCGGCCTCGCGGATCGCCACGTTCGGCAACTACCAGGCCGGGCAGTCGTGCATCGCCGTGCAGCGGGTGATCGTGCACCGGGACGTGGCGGACGAGTTCGTGCCGAAGCTGGTGGCGGCCGTGCGGTCGCTGCGGACCGGCGACCCGCACGACCCCGAGGTCGAGGTCGGGCCGCTGATCGACGAGGACAACGCGCGCCGGGTCGAGGAGTGGGTGGCCGAGGCCGTCGCGGGCGGGGCGACCCTGCACGTGGGCGGCGGGCGCACCGGCACCACGGTCGAGCCGACCGTGGTGCAGGACGTGCCGGAGACGGCGAAGCTGTGGCACCAGGAGGTGTTCGGGCCGGTGCTCGCGGTGTCCGTGGTGGACTCGGTCGCGGAGGCGTTCGAGCAGGCCAACGCCACCGACTACGGGTTGCAGGCCGGTGTGTTCACCCGTGACGTGGCGGTCGCCTTCGAGGCGGCGGCCGAGCTGGAGGTCGGCGGCGTGATCATCGGCGACGTGCCGTCCTACCGGGCCGACCAGATGCCGTACGGCGGCGTGAAGGGCTCGGGCACGGGCCGCGAGGGCGTGCGGTCGGCGATGGAGGACTTCACCGAGGAGCGCACGATGGTGCTCACCGGCATCACCGTGTGAGCGCCTTGGCGACGGCCACGAGGCCGTCGACGAGCGCGCCGGGGTCGGAGCCGGTGGACAGGGCCCGCAGCTTGAGCCCCATCACCATGGCGACGACGGCCCCGGCGACCTCGTCGGCGACCTCGACGCCGATGGAGGCGAGCACGGTCGAGGCCAGCTCGTCGTACGCGGCGAAGCACTCGGCGGCGGCGGCGCGCAGCTCCGGGTCGCGCCCGGCGTGCAGGTACAGCTCGTAGGGGGCGATCCGGTCGCTGTCCGCCGGGGTCGCCTCGCCGACCTGGCACACCACCTCGACGACCTGCTCCAGGTCGGCGCACCCGGCCTGGTTCTCCCGCGCCAGGTCGGCGAACCGGCGCGTCTCCTCGGCGACGAAGTGCCGCATGCTCTCCCGCAGCAGGTCCTGCTGCGTGGCGAAGTGGTAGGTGATCGAGCCGAGCGAGACGCCCGCCTCCTGGGCGATGCGCCGGTTGGTCACGCCGGCGACGCCGTCCTCGCCGATGATCCGCAGCACGGCGCCGACGATCCGCTGCCGGGTTTCGACGGGCTTGGTCATAGCGCCATTCTCCCCTGCCGCCCGGTGTCCCCCCGCGCGCCCGCCGGATCGCTCCCGCTCCCCGCCGAACACCGCCGGTGATACTGTTCGTTCGAACGAACAATACGTCTCGGGGAGGGTCAATGCACGTCAGGGGAATGACCGCGCTGGTCACCGGCGCCTCCGGCGGGCTCGGGCAGGCCATCGCCCGCCGCCTGGCCGACGAGGGCGCGACGCTCGTGCTCACCGGCCGCCGGGTCGCCGAGCTGGAGCGGGTCGCCGACGCGACCGGCGCCCGCGTCGTCGTCGCGGACCTCGCCGACCCGGCCGACGTGACCCGGCTGGCCGAGGAGGCGGGCGAGGTGGACGTGCTCGTCGCCAACGCCGCGCTGCCCGCCAACGGCCCGGTCCTCGACTTCACGCCGGAGCAGGTCAAGCGCGCGCTCGCGGTCAACCTCGAAGCGCCGATCACCCTCACCCACGCCCTCGTGCCGGGGATGGTGGCGCGCGGGCACGGCCACGTCGTGCACATCGGCTCGCTCGCGGGCAAGGTCGCGAGCGCCTACTCCGCGCTCTACAACGCGTCCAAGTTCGGCCTGCGCGGCTTCAGCCTCGGGCTGCGCGAGGACCTGCGCGGCACCGGCGTCGGCGTCTCGGTCGTGGAGCCGGGCGTGGTGCGCGACGCCGGCATGTTCGTCGAGGCGGGCGGCGTGGCGCCCAAGGGCGTGCGGACCGTGTCGCCGGAGCAGGTCGCGGACGCCGTGCTCGCCTCGATCACCCGGGACCTGGCCGAGGTCACCGTGGCGCCGCCGGAGCTGAAGGCCGCCGCCGCGCTGGGCGGGACGTTCCCGGCGTTCTCGTCGTGGTTGCAGCGCCGGTTGGCCACCGGCGAGATGCAGCGCCGCATGGCCGGCCCGAACCGGGCGAAGCGCTGATGGCGGGCCCGGCCGCCCCGGCGCTCCCCCACCCGCGCTGGCGGGTGCCGGTCCTCGGCGACGTGGTGGGCCTGGACCTCCGCGCGCCCGTGCAGGACTCGATGCGGCACGGCCGCGAGCTGGGACCGATCTTCGCCCGCAAGTTCCTCGACCGGGAGATCGTGTTCGTCGGCGGCGCGGCGCTGGCCGCCGACCTGGCCGACGAGGCGCGGTTCACCAAGCACCTGGGCGTGGGCGTGGAGGCGCTGCGCGACATCGGCGGCGACGGGCTGTTCACCGCCTACAACGAGGAGCCGAACTGGAGGGCGGCGCACGACGTGCTGCTGCCCGGGTTCACCCAGGCCGCGATGCGCGGCTACCACCCGACGATGGTCGACGTGACCTCGCGGCTGGTGGCGAAGTGGGACCGCGGCGGACCCGTGGACGTGTCGGCGGACATGACCGCGCTGACGCTGGAGACCATCGGCCGGGTCGGGTTCGGGTACTCCTTCGACTCGTTCGAGCGGACCGGCGCGCACCCGTTCGTGAGCGCCATGACCGGCTCGCTGCGGTACGCGCAGCGCAAGGGCTTCACGTTCCCGCTGGTGCGCAAGCTGTTCGGCGCGCGGGCGGCGGAGCGGTACCGGCGCGACCTCGCGTACCTCGCCGAGGTGGTGGACGAGGTGATCCGGGCGCGGCGCGGGAAGGGCGGCGCGGACCTGCTGGCGCTGATGCTGGGCTCCGGCGCGCTGGACGAGGTGAACATCCGCAACCAGGTGATCACGTTCCTCGTCGCCGGGCACGAGACGACGTCCGGCGCGCTGTCGTTCGCCCTGCACTACCTGGCGCGCGACCCGGCGGTGGCGGACCGGGCGCGCGCCGAGGTCGACGCGGTGTGGGGCTCGGCGGAGGTCCCGGAGTTCGAGCAGGTCGCGAAGCTGCGGTACGTGCGGCGGGTGCTCGACGAGGCGCTGCGGCTGTGGCCGACCGCGCCCGCGTTCGCGCGCCAGGCGCGGCACGACACCGTGCTGGGCGGGCGGTACCCGATGAAGGCCGGCCACTGGGCGCTCGTGCTGCTGCCGCTGCTGCACCGCGACCCCGCGGTGTGGCCGTCGCCGGAGGAGTTCGACCCGGACCGGTTCGCGCCCGAGCGGGTCCGCGCCCGGCCCGCGCACGTCTACAAGCCGTTCGGGACGGGTGAGCGGGCGTGCATCGGGCGGCAGTTCGCGGTGCACGAGGCCACGCTGGCGCTGGGCACGCTGCTGCGCCGCTACGACCTCGTGGGGTCGCCGGACTACCGGCTGCGGGTCGCGGAGACGTTGACGCTCAAGCCCGAGGGGTTCACGCTCACGCCCCGTCGCCGCTGAGGCGGTCCGGGCCGCGGAGGGCGGCCAGCACCTCGCGCTCGTGCTCGGCGGTCCAGATCCGCGGCCAGTCCACGCCGTCGCACTCGTCCCAGTAGCGCTGCACGTCGAACGGCAGGCCGTGCTCGAACCCCGGCCACCGGCCGTAGCGCGGGGCGAGCGCGGCGCGCGCGGCCTCGTACGCGTCGCGCACCGAGCCGCCGGAGACGTGCGCCGTGCCGACGGTGCGGCGCAGCCCGTCCAGGTAGCGGCGGGACCGGGCGACGGCCGCCTCCACCTCGGCCCTGTCCCGCGCGGGCGCGCCCCGCCCGCCGACGAGCTGCTCCGCGCCCAGCGCCGCCACCCGGTCGAGGGTCGAGGTGGCCCACTCGTCGTGGAACGCCTCCCCGCCGCACGGCGCGGCGTGCGGCTCCACCAGGTCGCCCGCGAACAGGACGCGCTGGTGCGGCAGCCACACCACCGCGTCGCCCGCGGTGTGCCCGCGACCGGCGTGCCGCAGCTCGACCACGCCCCGGTCACCGCCGAGCGGGATGGTCAGCCGGTCGGAGAACGTCAGGGTCGGCCAGGTCAGGTCGGGGACGCCGCCGGGGTCCCCGAACAGCCGGGGCGACCGGGCCCGCGCCCGCTCCCGGTCCGCGCGACCGCGTTCGGCGATCAGCGCGCGGGTGTTCTCGTGCGCGACGACCTCGCGCGCGCCGAACGCGGGGGCGCCCAGCGCCCGCACCGCGTGGTAGTGGGTCAGGACGAGGTGGCGGACCGGTTTGCCGGTGCGCCGGCGCAGCACGTCGAGCCAGCGGCGGGTGGCGCCCGGCGTGGCGCGGGCGTCCACGCAGACCAGGAAGTCCTCCCCCTCGACGGCACCCACGTTCGGGTGATCCTCGGCGGTGAGGGCGTAGACGCCCTCGGCCAGTTCGACGAGGACCCCGTCCGCGGGGTCGGGCGCGAGCGGGGCCACACCCCCACCATAGGGGTGTTCCGGTCACACCGAGTGATTGCCCGTTGACGGGCCGGTCAGCGGGCCCTCAGGACGTCCTGACCTCCACGACCGGCAACCGCAGCGCGCCCGGCGCGTGCGCGGGGACGGCGGGGGCCTTCGGCGCCACGGGGGCGATCCGCCGGTACCCCTCCCCCTGCGCCGGGCGCCGGTCCGGTTCGCCCTTGTTCGGCCAGAGCGAGAACGCGCGCTCGGCCTGCGCGGTGATGGTGAGGGACGGGTTGACGCCCAGGTTGGCCGAGATCGCGGCCCCGTCGACGACCGACAGGGTCGGGTAGCCCCAGGCGCGGTGGTACGGGTCGATGACGCCCGCCGCCGGGTCGGAGCCGATGGGGCAGCCGCCGATGAAGTGGGCGGTGAGGGGGATGTTGACCAGCTCGCCCCAGGTGCCGCCCGCGATGCCGCCGATGATCCTCGCCGCCCGCGTGTTCGCCTCGTGCCCGGCCGGGATGAACGTCGGGTTCGGCTCGCCGTGCCCCTGCTTCGACGACAGCCCGCGGCGGCCGAACAGCCCTTTGCGGCTGTACGTGGTGATCGAGTTGTCCAGGCTCTGCATCACCAGCAGGATCACCGTCCGCTCGCTCCACCGGTGCACGGACAGCAGCCGCGCCAGGCGGACCGGGTGGCGGACCGCCTGCACCAGGAACTGGAGGATGCGCGGCGTGGACTTCGCGCCGTCCGTGGCCAGCGTCTGGAGCAGCCCCATGACGTTGCTGCCCCGGCCGTACCGCACCGGCTCGACGTGGGTCTGCTCGTCCGGGTGGATGGACGAGGTGATCGCCACGCCCCGGCTGAAGTTCCGCTCCTCGTCCACGGTGAACCGGCCCGCGCCGATGATCGCCTCGGAGTTGGTCCGGGTCAGCTCGCCCAGCCTCGGCGACAGCCCCGGCAGCGCGCCGGTGGCCTTCATCCGGTGCAGCAGCTGCTGGGTGCCCCACGTGCCGGCGGCCAGCACGACCTGTCCGGCGGTGATCGTGCGGCGGCCCCGGCGGACCTTGGCGCCCGTGCGCCGGGTGTCCACCGCCCACGTGCCGTCCGGCGCCTGCCGCAGGTCGGTGACGGTGGTGAGCGGCAGCACGGTGGCCCCGTTCCGCTCGGCCAGGTACAGGTAGTTCTTGACCAGGGTGTTCTTCGCGCCGACCCGGCAGCCGGACATGCACGCGCCGCACTGGGTGCAGCCGGTCCGGGCGGGTCCCGCGCCGCCGAAGTACGGGTCCTCGGCCCGTCGGCCGGGCTCGCCGAAGTACACGCCGACCGGCGTCGGGTGGTAGGTGTCGGCCACGCCCATCTCGGCCGCGACCTGCTGCATCACCACGTCCGACGGCGTGGTGGTCGGGTTCTCCACGACGCCGAGCACCCGCGACGCCTGGTCGTAGAACGGCGCCAGCTCGGACTCCCAGTCGGTGATGTGCGCCCACTGGCGGTCCTGGTAGAACGGCTTGAGCGGCCGGTACAGCGTGTTGGCGTAGACGAGGGACCCGCCGCCGACGCCGGAGCCCGCCAGCACCATCACGTTGCGCAGGGCGTGGATGCGCTGGATGCCGTAGCAGCCCAGGGCGGGCGCCCACAGGTAGCGGCGCAGGTTCCACGACGTCGTGGCGAACTCGTCGTCGGCGAACCGGCGACCGGCCTCGACGACGGCCACCCGGTAGCCCTTCTCGACCAGCCTGAGCGCGGCGACGCTGCCGCCGAAGCCAGAGCCCACGACCACGACGTCGAAGTCGGTGTTGTTACCGGCGAGTTCACCCATGCCCGCGAGGTTAGGCGTAACTTCCGGTAACAGCTAGTTCTCAATCGGTTCAGACGCCCGCACGCGAAAGGGCCCCCGCCGGAGCGGAGGCCCTCCGCGCACGACCGGTCAGCCGCGGATCGTCAGGCCGACCTTCTGGAACTCCTTCAGGTCGGAGTAGCCCGTCTTGGCCATCGCCCGGCGCAGCGAGCCGAACAGGTTCGTCACGCCCCGCGGGTCCACCGACGGACCGAACAGCAGGCTGCGCAGGTCCACGACCTGGTCCACGCCCGTCGACACGTGGCTGCGCGGCACCGAGGGGTGCGCCGACGCCGCCGTCCAGTACAGGCCCTGCGCGGGCGCCTCCGCCGCGGCGGCCAGCGGCTCGCCCAGCATCACCGCGTCCGCGCCGCAGGCGATCGACTTCGCCACGTCACCGCTGGTCAGCACGCCGCCGTCGGCGATCACGTGCACGTACCGGCCACCGGTCTCGTCCAGGTAGTCCCGGCGCGCGGCGGCGGCGTCCGCGATGGCCGTGGCCATCGGCACGCCGATGCCCAGCACCGCGTCCGTCGTCGTCACGCCCGGCGTGTAGCCGTAGCCGACGATCACGCCCGCCGCGCCCGTGCGCATCAGGTGCATCGCGGTCCGGTAGTCGCCGACGCCGCCCGCGATGACCGGCACGTCCAGGTCCGCGATGAACGACTTCAGGTTCAGCGGCTCCCCGTCGCGCGACACGTGCTCCGCGGAGATGATCGTGCCCTGCACGACCAGCACCTCCACGCCCGCCGCCAGCAGGTCCGGGGTCAGCTCGGCGGCCCGCTGCGGGCTGACCCGCACCGCGACCGTCACGCCCGACTCGCGCACCTGCTTGATCGCCTCGGCGATCAGGTCCATCCGGACCGGGGCGGAGTGCAGCTCCTGGAGCACCCTGACCGGCGCGGCCGGGTCGTCGGTGTCCTCCACCGACTGCACCAGGCGGAACAGCGCCTCCTCCACGTCGCCGTGCCGGGCCCACAGGCCCTCCGCGTTGAGGACGCCCAGGCCGCCCAGCTCGCCGATCGCGACCGCCGTGCCCGGCGACACGATGGCGTCGGTCGGGTGGGTGATCAGCGGGATCTCGAACCGGTAGGCGTCGATCTGCCACGCCGTCGAGACGTCCTTCGAGGACCGGGTCCTCCGGGACGGGATGATCTCGACGTCGTCCAGCTCGTAGGCCCGCCTCGCGGTCCGGCCCATGCCGATCTCGACCAGATCGCGCACCTCAGTCGTCCTTCCGTGGAACCAGCAGAACCAGTGGACCTTAGCTCAGCACCGCCCGGTTCAGCGGGTCGTGTAGTTCGGCGCCTCGACGGTCATGGTGATGTCGTGCGGGTGGCTCTCCTTCAGGCCGGCCGCCGTGATCCGCACCAGCTGCTTCTGCTGGAGGTCGGCGATCGTCCGGGAGCCGGTGTAGCCCATCGCGGCGCGCAGGCCGCCGGTGAGCTGGTGCACGACCGTGGACAGCGGCCCGCGGAACGGCGTGCGGCCCTCGATGCCCTCGGGCACCAGCTTGTCCTCGGACAGCACGTCGTCCTGGAAGTAGCGGTCCTTCGAGTACGACTTGCCCTGGCCGCGGCCCTGGAGCGCGGCCAGCGAGCCCATGCCCCGGTAGGTCTTGAACTGCTTGCCGTTGACCAGCACCAGCTCGCCCGGCGCCTCCGCGGTGCCCGCCAGCAGGCTGCCCAGCATGACCGCGCTCGCCCCGGCCGCGATGGCCTTCGCGATGTCGCCGGAGTACTGGATGCCGCCGTCGCCGATGACCGGCACGCCGGCCGGGCCGCACGCCAGGCTCGCCTCGTAGATCGCGGTGATCTGCGGCACGCCCACGCCCGCCACGACGCGCGTGGTGCAGATGGAGCCGGGGCCGACGCCGACCTTCACGCCGTCCGCGCCCGCGTCCACCAGGGCCTGCGCGCCGGCGCGGGTGGCGACGTTGCCGCCGACCACGTCCACCTCGTCGCCCAGCTCCTTCTTCACCCGGGCGACCATCTCCAGCACGTTGCGCTGGTGGCCGTGCGCGGTGTCGACCATGATCACGTCCACGCCCGCCTCGGCGAGCGCCATGGCGCGGGCGAAGCTGTCCTCGCCGACGCCGATCGCGGCGGCGCACAGCAGCCGGCCGTCCGGGTCCTTCGAGGCGTTCGGGTACTGCTCGGTCTTGACGAAGTCCTTGACCGTGATCAGGCCGCGCAGCTTGCCGTCGCCGTCCACGATCGGCAGCTTCTCGATCTTGTGCCGGCGGAGCAGGCCCAGCGCGGCGTCCGCGGACACGCCCACCTGGGCGGTGACCAGCGGGCCCTTGGTCATGACCTCGCTGACCCGACGCGAGTGGTCGACCTCGAACCGCATGTCGCGGTTGGTGATGATGCCCACCAGCTTGCCGCTCGCGTCGGTCACCGGCACGCCGGAGATGCGGTAGCGGGCGCACAGCTCGTCCACGTGCTTGATGGTGTCGTCGGGCGTGCAGGTGACCGGGTCGCTCACCATGCCCGCCTCGGAGCGCTTGACCGTCTCCACCTGGCGGGCCTGCTCGTCGACGGAGAGGTTGCGGTGCAGCACGCCGATGCCGCCCTGGCGGGCCATCGAGATGGCCATCCGGCCCTCGGTCACGGTGTCCATGGCGGCCGAGGCCAGCGGGACCCGGAGCGAGGTGTTGCGGGAGATCCTGGTGGCCGTGTCCACACCGCTCGGCACGATCTCGGATTCGGCGGGCAGCAGCAGTACGTCGTCGAAGGTCAGTCCCAGCATGGCGAACTTGGTCGGGACTCCGTCAGCGTTGAGCTCGCTGGTCATGGCGGCTGGCTTGCCTTCCGTCGTGCGGTGATCCCGCCGCCGCGGATCGGGTTTCCACAGGCGGCGATGGGTTCAGCCCATGGTATCTGGACGTGGTCGGGGGTCCGCCCGGTACCGTGCGGGGTCGTGCCGCACGACGCGTTGCCACCAGACCCGTTCGCGGGGGACCCGGACGACCCGGCCAGGGAGCTCGGCGAACCCGACCACGACCACGACCACCCGCCGATGGACGACGACGAGCGGGCCGAGCTGATCGGCGACCTCAGCGACCTCGCCGTCTACCAGGCGCTGCTGGAACCCCGTGCCGTGCGCGGGATCGTGGTCGACTGCGGCGAGTGCCAGGAGCCGCACTACCACGACTGGGCGCTGCTCCGGTCGAGCCTGGAGCAGCTGCTGGCCGACGGTCGGATGCGCCCGCACGAACCCGCGTACGACCCGGACCCGGCGTCCTACGTCAGCTGGGAGTACTGCCGCGGCTACGCGGACGGGGTCACCGCGACCGAGAGCGCCCGCTGACGGTGTGACGAAGCCCGCCCCCCGTGGGGGAGCGGGCTCGGTCACACCTCGTCGTGCCGCCCGGTCAGCCGGGCTCGGGGTCAGTTCTCCGGGACGTCCTGCGTGCCGGCCTCGCCCGGGGACTGGCCCGAGTTGCCCGGCGACTCCGTCTCGCCGCGCGTCCCGCCGGTCCCGCCCGTCGGGTCACCGCTCGACCCACCGGTCGGCTGGGGGTCCGGGCTGACGGTCGTGGTCGTGGTCTCCTCGGGCTGCACCACCGGGGTCGTCGTGGTCGACTCGGCCGGGACGGTCGTCTGGACCGGCAGGTCGGCCGACGGGACCGGGGCGACCGGCTGGGTCGACAGGGCGGGCGAGGGGGGCGTGCCCGTCGGCGTCTGCTCGGTGCTCTCCAGCATCTGCTTGAGCGACTCGTGCGTCTGGGTCAGGTCGCCCTTGTCGTCGTCGGAGACCGACTTCAGGATCTCCCCCGCCTTGTCGAGGATCTCCCCGGCCTCGTCGTAGCGGCCCTCGCGCAGTGCGGCGGTCGCCCGGCCCAGGTCGCCCTTGACCGTGACGGCGGCCTCGACCGACCGCGCGTGGTCGGAGTAGAGGACCCTCGTCAGGCCCCAGAGCGTGTCGCCGGGCTGGGCGTCCCGGGCGACCAGGCTCATCCCGGTGAACGCGATGGCCAGCACGGCCGCGGCGCTCGCGAGGGGGATGAGGAAGCGGTGCCTGCCCCGCTGCTGGGGGCGTGCCGCGGCGATGGTCGCCACGGCGGTGTCGGTGTCGACCAGCTCGCCCACCGGGCGGCTGTCCACCTCTCGCCGCCACGCGAGCAGCAGCGCGTTCAGCTCGTCCTCGACGAGCGCGTCCGCCTGCTCGGTGTCGCGCCCGCCGAGCGCGTCGAGCAGTGCGTCATCAGCTCGGATGCCCGCCAGGTCGTCCCCGGGGCCGACGACCGCGTCATCAGGTTGCGGCGGTCTCTCACCTCGTCCGCGCACGACTTCTCCGTTGCCCTTCCCGTGCTGGTCAACCACTCAGACCACCTCCTCCGACGCCAACGTCTTGCGCAAGCGGGCCAAGGCGCGGTGCTGCGCCACCCGGACCGCGCCAGGCGTGGACCCGACCGCATCGGCGGTCTCCTCGGCCGACAGGCCGACGACCACCCGGAGCAGCAGGATCTCCCGCTGCTTCTCCGGAAGGATCTTCAGGAGGACGGCCATCCGGTCGGACATCTCGCCCTGCATGGCCCGCTGTTCCGGGCCCGCCTCCGTTTCGGGGGCGTCGGGGACTTCCGGGACCGGCTCGGACCGGTTCCGGGCTGCGGAGCGATGAGCGTCGGCCACCTTGTGCGCGGCGATCCCGTAGACGAACGCCAAGAACGGCCGACCCTGGTCGCGATAGCTGGGCAGGGCCGTCAGCACCGCGAGACACACCTCCTGGGCCACGTCGTCCGCCGAAGCGAAAGACCTCTCCTGCCTTCCGACTCGGGCGCGGCAGTACCGCACCACCAGAGGGCGGATGGATGCCAGGAGCCGCTCGATCGCGAGGCGGTCGCCATCGACGGCTGCGCCCACTTCGGCGTCCAGTCCGTCCCCCAAGTTGGTCATCGCAGACAACAGCCCTGGTGTTACGCGTAGGCGTACCGACAACGAACGGCACGGGACGATCGACGTCGCCCGTACCGGTGACGCCTACCGTACCGGTCCGACCGCCCTCAGGAGGGCAACGGGTGCGCACTTCGCGCGTGACCAGCGGACACGCCGAGCGCAACGAGCCGGCCCGGCGACGATGACGTCGACCGGGCCGGCAAGAGGGAGGAACCGGTGTGACCCGTCCTACGAGACGAGGCCGCGCCGGAAGCCGTGCGCGACGGCCTGGGCGCGGTCGCGCACGCCGAGCTTGCGGAACAAGCGCCGCGCGTGCGTCTTCACCGTGTCCTCGGACAGGTAGAGCTCGCGCCCGATCTGCCCGTTGCTCTTGCCCTGGCTCATCCCGCGCAGTACCTGGAGCTCGCGCTCCGTCAGCTGCACGCCCGGGTCGGACGGCTGGCGCGGCGCGGGCACGCTGGTGCTCGCGAGCGTGTGCGCCAGCGCGGCCACCAACTCCGGGCGCGAGGCGTCCCAGCGGAGGTACCCGCGGGCCCCGCCGGCGATCGCGGCGGCGATGCTGCCCGCGTCGTCCGGTGCGCCGAAGACGATGACGTTTGCCTGCGGGTTGGCCGAGACGAGTCGCCGGGTCGCTTCGACCCCGGTCGGCACGGCGCGCTGGGTTCCCACCAGTACGACGTCGACCGGCTGCCTGGAGAAGCGCGCCAACAACTCGTCACCGTGCGCTACGCAGTCGATGCGGCTAACCCCGGGGACAGCCGACATCACGCGGGTGAGACCCTCCCGCACACTGCGCCGGTCGTCGCAAATAAGGACCGTGGTCACGGGGACTCCTTCCTGCAGCCGAGTGACGTTCCATATCCCCTATCGGACGCTAGGGGCCGAACCTTGACACGATCCGGTGCTTAATCCGTCAAGAACTTCGCCTCGGGGTCTGCGTTCGGGGGTTCCCCGGAACGGAGCAGCGATGTCGGGACCCAAGGCGAGCGCTCGGCCAATCGTCGGCCAATGGGATCGGCCCGTCTCAACACGCAGCTCAGAGCGCTTTTCGCACGATCTCTCATGTTCCAGCCATCCGCAGAAGTGCGGTCTGCCTGGGCGTTTGCGAGCACGAGTGCCGCTGGCCAGGACAACGACAGGAGGCCCGTTCGGTACGTGTGATTTAGGTCACAGTGCAGCATTCGGGTCCCCCTGTCAACGCTTTCGGGGGTCCCCAGGACCACCAGGGCGGTACCCAGGACGAGGTCCGACTTGAGGGTGTGGCGCAGGGCCCCGGCCTCGCGGGCGAGTGACGCGGCCACCTCGGCCGGAGCAACGGCTCGCTCCGCGTGACCACCGGCCAACTCGACCTCGGCGGCCACCCAGGCGTGGCGGACGCGCGTGCGCCAGCCCACCGGTTCGACCCGCGCGTGCAGCCGGCGGGCCTCGCCGAGCCTGCCCGCGCCCAGGGCGTCCGCCGCCAGGCCGAGCAGCGCGTCGGCGCGGGCGCCCGCCGCGTCCACGCCGTCGGGGTCCTCCGCTCCCCCGGCGGCGGGCGCGGTCGCGAGCGCCACGGCGTCGAGGCGGCGCGCGGCGGCGTGGCCACCGAGCTGGCGGCGGTGCGAGGCCAGCGCGGAGGCCGCCAGCGACCCGAACAGCCCGCCGCCCCGGACCAGCCCGCCCAGCGCCGACGCCGCCGCCGCGTAGTGCCCGCGCCCGCCGAGCGCGACGGCGGCGAGCCACCGCTCCTCCGGGCCGCCGCGCAGCCCGGCCCACACGTCGGCGTCGGGCCGGTCGCCGAACGCGGCTCGTCTCAGTTCCACTCCCCCATCCTGCAACCCACCCCCGACAGTCCCGACGACGAGCGCAGGACTCACCCGTCACGAGCGCATGACTCACCCGTCGCGAACGCAGGACTCAGGGGTCCTGAGCGTTGGACTCGCGGGGCCGGAACGTACGACTCTCGCGCGAGTCCGACGCTCGCGACGCGTGAGTCCAACGCTCAGGGCTCGTGAGTCCAACGCTCAGGGCGGGTGAGTTCTGCGTTCGAGGGGGGGAGGGGTGGGTCAGCAGACCGCTTGTTCCAGGCGGTCGGCGGCGGTGGGCAGGTCGGGCAGGCGCTCGGCCGGGCGGGGGACCGCGGCGCGCGCCCAGCCGGGGCCGCCGGCGAAGAAGCGGACCTGCTGGCGGGTCCGGGGCAGGGCGGTGACCAGGACCGGGTCGGCGTAGCGGGACAGCTGGGCCCACACGACCACGGCGGCGGGGGCGGTGCGGCGGACGGCGGCGACCAGGGCGTCCAGCGGGAGGGCGGCGCCCAGGTGGCGGACGCCGACGCCGCGCCGGGACAGTTCGGCGACGAGGGGGTGGAGGGGCAGGTCGTGCCGCTCGCCCGGGGCGCACGCCAGCAGCACCGGCCGGTGGTTGCGGGGCTCGGTGACGATCGGCGTGGCGCGGACCAGGGCAGCCCGGACGCACTCCTCCAGCAGGTGCGCCACCTCGACGCCCTGGCCCGACCGCTCCCGGCGGGCGGCGACGGCGGCCATCACCGGGCGGACCACCTCGTTCCAGGTCGCGACCACGCCGTCGGCCTCGACGGCGTCGGCGAGCAGGGTCTGCGCGGCCGCCGAGTCCAGCGCCAGCACGGCCCGGCCCACGCCCCTGGCCCGCCGGTTCGCGCCCCGCAGCCGCAGGCCGGGTCCGGCAGCCGAGGCGACGGGCCGGCCGGGAGCGGGAGCGGTGGGCGCGGGGCCGGTGGGAGCGGCGCCCGTGAGGGCGTACTCGGCGGCCTCGGCGGACGACGCGCCCCGCTGGAGGGCGCGCCGCATCAGCTCCAGGCGGGCCACGTCGTGCGGGCCGTACTTGCGGTGTCGCCCGGTCGTGTGATCACCAGGTCCGAGGCCGTAGCGCCGGTCCCAGGTACGGAGCGTGGCGGGCGCGACGCCCAGCCTGCGGGCCACGGCGGCCACCGACAGGGTCAGCGGGGGCGCGGGATCGCCCTCTGCCGCAACGGTTTCCCGCTCGCCCTCGGGCGTCGGTCCGGGCCGGTCGGCGGGCGTTGTCACACCGACATCGTGCGTTCACCCGAAGTCACCGGCAACCCCGGGTTTCAACCTCATTCCAACACCCTTCGAATGAATTGCCGCCAATACCTCCTCCGCCCTCTTGAACAAGTTTTGGCGCGGTTCTACGGTGGATCATCGTTAAGCCGAATGGAGCAGTGACGGCCATGGGCCAAGGAGGCGGTCTCGATGGCGGACACCCGAAGGCTTCCCGGTCCCAACGCGGATCTCTGGGACTGGCAGATGCGCGGCTCGTGCCGCGGGATGGACAGCGCGTTCTTCTTCCACCCGGACGGTGAACGCGGACCGGCAAGGGCACGGCGCGAGGCGAGGGCGAAAGCCGTGTGCCTCTCGTGCCCGGTACTGGAGATGTGCCGGCGGCACGCGCTGGCGGTGCAGGAACCGTACGGGATCTGGGGAGGGCTCTCCGAATCCGAACGGGACAGCATCATCAAGGCTCGGAAGAGGCACCTCACGCCGGCCTGACCGAAGAACGCCGAAGGGCGGCACCCGCGTGGGGTGCCGCCCTTCGGCGTCGGAACGCGACCGGGAGGTCCCGGCGGCCGTTCCTCGGTGGTCGTTGCTCAGTGGCCGTGCCCGTGACCGTGGCCGTGACCGGCCGAGGCGGGCTCGTCCTCCTTCTTCTCCACGATGGCGCTCTCCGTGGTGAGCACCATGCGCGCGATGGACGCGGCGTTGGAGACCGCGGAGCGGGTCACCTTCACCGGGTCGATGATCCCGGCCTCCAGCAGGTCGCCGTAGGTCAGGGTCGCGGCGTTGAGGCCGAAGCCCCAGTCGCCCTCGCGCACCTTGTTGACCACGACGGCGCCTTCGAGACCCGCGTTCGCGGCGATCCAGAACAGGGCCGAGCCCAGCGCCTCGCGGACGATGGCGACACCGGTCGCCTCGTCGCCCGACAGGCCGAGCCCGCCGTCGAGGACCTTGGCGGCGTGGATCAGCGCGGAACCGCCACCGGGGACGATGCCCTCCTCCACCGCGGCCTTGGTCGCCGCGACGGCGTCCTCGATGCGGTGCTTGCGCTCCTTGAGCTCGGTCTCGGTGGCCGCGCCGACCTTGATGACCGCGATGCCGCCGGAGAGCTTGGCCAGCCGCTCCTGGAGCTTCTCGCGGTCCCAGTCGGAGTCGGTCGCCTCGATCTCGCGGCGCAGCTGCTCCGCGCGACCCGCCACGTCGGCCTTGGTGCCGCCGCCGTCGACGATGGTGGTGTTGTCCTTGGAGACCACGACGCGGCGGGCGGAGCCCAGCACGTCGAGACCGGCCTCGGACAGCTTCAGGCCCACCTCGGCCGCGATGACCTGGCCGCCGGTGACGACGGCGAGGTCGTCCAGGAACGCCTTGCGGCGGTCGCCGAAGTACGGCGCCTTGACCGCGACGACGCGCAGGGTCTTGCGCAGGGCGTTGACCACCAGGGTGGACAGCGCCTCGCCCTCGACGTCCTCGGCGACGATGACCAGCGGCTTGCCGGCCTCGGCGACCTTCTCCAGGATCGGGAGCAGGTCGGCCAGCGCCGAGATCTTCTCGCGGTGCAGCAGGATGCGGGCGTCCTCGAACACCGTCTCCTGGGCTTCGAGGTCGGTGGCGAAGTGCGCCGACACGTAGCCCTTGTCGAACTGCACGCCCTCGGTGATCTGCAGCTCGGTCGCCATCGAGGAGGACTCCTCGACGGTGATCACGCCGTCCTCGCCGACCTTCTCGATGGCCTCGCCGAGCAGCGCGCCGATCGACTCGTCGCGTGACGACACGGTGCCGACCTGGGCGATGTTGTCGCGGCCCTTGACCGGGGTGGCCTTGCCCTTGAGGGCGTCCACGACGGCGTCGGCGGCGGCGCGGATGCCGACGCCGAGCGACATGGGGTTGGCGCCGGCGGCCACGTTGCGCAGGCCGACCCGGACCATGGCCTGGGCCAGCACGGTCGCGGTGGTGGTGCCGTCACCCGCGACGTCGTTGGTCTTGGTGGCCACGCTCTTGGCGAGCTGCGCGCCGAGGTTCTCGAACGCGTCGTCCAGCTCGATCTCGCGGGCGATGGTCACGCCGTCGTTGGTGACGGTCGGGCCACCGAACTTCTTGTCGAGCACCACGTGCCGGCCGCGCGGACCGAGGGTCACCTTGACCGTGTCCGCGAGCTTGTTCACGCCGCGCTCAAGAGCCCGACGAGCGTCCTCGTCAAAGCTGATCTGCTTGGGCATTGCTTACCTCTCCTGGATGCGAAACGCCCCGGTAGCCCCGGTCATGGGGTCGCCGGGGCGCCTTGCGTGACAGCCGGACGTCAGTTGATGACGGCCAGCACGTCGCGGGCGGAAAGGATGAGGTACTCCTCGCCGTTGTACTTGACCTCGGTGCCGCCGTACTTGGAGTAGATGACGACGTCGCCGACAGCCACGTCCACCGGGACGCGGTTGCCCTTGTCGTCGATCCGGCCGGGGCCGACCGCGAGGACCTTGCCCTCCTGGGGCTTCTCCTTCGCGGTGTCCGGGATCACGAGGCCGGAAGCGGTCGTGGTCTCGGCCTCGCTGGCCTGGACGACGATCTTGTCCTCGAGCGGCTTGATGTTCACGCTCACCGGGCTGACCTCCACGGTCGTCGAAAGCGTTGGCAGGTTGCGTTACGGCTCCTGCCACCCCGCCGTCGCGGGGGTCGGGGCGGTTGCTGGCGCCGTGCATCTAGCACTCTACCCATGCGAGTGCCAACGCTTCAACGACCCCCTGTCACTCGTCCCGGGGACCGGTCGCGCCACGCCGTCGAAACGGGGGGGAAGCGGACGTGCGGAACGCTCGACTTCCGGCGTCATGCTCCAGTTCACCCGTTCGCCACCACCGTCGACAACGGTGGGCGCATGACCACCGTTACCCGGCGTTCCCTGCTCATCGGCGGTGCGGCCCTGGCGGTCGCGGGAGCCACCGCGGGCGCGGGCTACCCGAAGCTCGACGACCCCTTCACGCTCGGCGTCGCCTCGGGCGACCCGAGCCCCGACGGCGTGGTGCTGTGGACGCGCCTCGCCCCGCGCCCCCTGGCCGAGGACGGCCTCGGCGGGATGCCGGACCGGGTCGTGCCGGTGCACTGGGAGCTGGCCGAGGACGAGCGGTTCCGGCGCGTGGTGCGCCGCGGCACCGCGGTGGCCCGGCCGGAGTCGGCGCACAGCGTGCACGTCGAGCCGTTCGGCCTGCGGCCCGGCCACGAGTACTTCTACCGCTTCCGCGTCGACGGGCACGTGTCGCCGGTCGGCCGCACCCGCACGACGCCGCAGCCGTGGGTGCTGGGGCAGGACCTGAGCATGGCGTTCGCGTCCTGCGCGCACTACGGGGAGGGCTACTTCACCGCCTACCGGCGGATGGCCGAGGATCACCCGGACGTGGTGCTGCACCTGGGCGACTACCAGTACGAGTACGCGGCGAAGGCGACCGACGTGCGCACCGTGCTCGGCCCGGAGACGCGCACGCTCGCCGACTACCGGCTGCGGCACGCCCAGTACAAGACCGACGCCGACCTCCAGCTCGCGCACTCGGTCGCGCCCTGGGTCGTCGTGTGGGACGACCACGAGGTCGAGAACAACTGGGCCGACGAGGTGCCCGAGCAGCCCGACCCGTCGTTCGCGGCCCGCCGCGAGGCCGCGTTCAGGGCCTACTACGAGAACATGCCGCTGCGCCGGGGCGCCCGTCCGAACGGGATCGACATGGAGCTCCACCGGCGCGTCGGGTGGGGCGGCCTGGTGAACTTCCACGTGCTCGACACCCGGCAGTACCGCGACGACCAGGCGTGCGGCGACGGCTGGAAGACGTGCGCGGACGCGGGCGCGCCGACCAGGACCATCACCGGCGTCGAGCAGGAGCGCTGGCTGCTCGACGGGTTCCGCCGGTCGCGGGCGCGCTGGGACGTCCTCGCCCAGCAGGTGTTCTTCGCCGAGCGCGACCGGAAGGACGGCCCGGAGAAGGAGGTGTCCATGGACTCCTGGGACGGCTACCTGGCCTCGCGCGACCGGATCACCCGCGGCTGGGTGGACGCGAAGGTGCGCAACGCCGTCGTGCTGACCGGTGACGTGCACGCGCACTACGCGGCCGACGTGAAGCTGGACTGGAACGACCCGGCGGGGTCGCGGACCGTCGGCACCGAGCTGGTCACCACGTCGGTGACCAGCGGCGGCGACGGCAACGACACCGTGGACGAGGTGCAGCTGCGGCTCAACCCGCACATCAAGCTGCACAGCAGGCGGCGCGGGTACGTGCGGACGAAGTTCACCGCGCGGGAGCTGCGGGCCGACTTCCGCACGCTGCCGTCCGTGCGCACGCCCGGGGCGGAGGCCACCACGCTCAGGTCGTTCGTCGTGGAGGACCGCAACCCCGGCCTGAACGCCGTCTGACCGACCCCGGCTAGACCTTCCCCCTGATCACGTCGACCAGGGCGGTCCAGTTGTCCCGACCCCGACCGGCCGCGACGGCGCGGTCGTAGAGCGACTGGACCGCCCCGGGCAGCGCGGTGTCGAGGCCGGCGGCCTCGGCGGCACCGGTGACGTGCGCGGCCGTGGCGCCCATCATCAGGACGTTCGCCAGGTCGCCGGGGTGCTCGCCCGAGTCGACGTTGCGCGCCGTCTCGTCCAGGTAGGTCCCGAGCGAGCCGACGAGGTCCCGCAGGTAGGGCGTGAACCGCTCGGCGGCGACGCCCGCCGTGCCGACGAGCGCCAAGCCGTGCAGGACGCCCGCCAGCGCGGTCAGGAAGACGTCGAGCTGCGCCTGGTAGAACAGCTGGGCGAGGCCGTGGTCGTCGCCGACGTGGTCCGGCCTGCCGATCACCGACAGCACGTCGGCGTACCGGTCGAACACCCCGCGCGGGCCGCTGTAGAACGCGTACGCGCCGTCCTCGCCGATCAGCGGCGGGGGCACCATCACGCCGCCGACCAGCAGTTCGGCCCCCCGCCGGGCGAGGTCCGCGGCGGCACCGAGGGTCTTGCCCGGCGTGTCGGAGCTGAGGTTGACGACGACCCGGCCCGCGAGGTCCGCCCCGTCGAGGACGGCGTGCGCGGCGTCGTAGTCGGTGAGGCTGAGCAGGACGAGCCGGTTCGCGGCCACGGCGTCGGCGGCCGTGGCGGCACGGGTGGCGCCCGCGGCGACCAGGTCGTCGGCGCGGCCCGGGGTGCGGTTCCACAGGGTGATCGGGTGGCCGTGCGCCAGGAACTTCGCGGCCATGGCCTGTCCCATGGGGCCGAGGCCGATGAGGGTCAACGGGGTCTTGTCGGTCATGCGGCCACGGTGCCGGGGGCCGCGCACGGAACGCCGACGGTCCGCTGGGGGTCGCCGGATACGGTCGTCCCGTGAGGTTCGGGGTGTTGGGGCCGCTCGCGGTGTGGGCGGCGGGCGGCGAGCCGGTGCGGGTGCCCGAGGCGAAGGTGCGGCTGCTGCTGGCGGACCTGCTCGTGCACGAGGGGCGGCCGGTGTCGGCGGACCGGCTGGCGTTCGACCTGTGGGGCGACGAGCCGCCCGGGAACCCGGTGAACACGCTCCAGACCAAGGTGTCCCAGCTGCGCCGCGCGCTGGGGGCGGCCGAGCCGGGCGCGCGGTCGCTGGTGCGGCACGGGCCGGCGGGCTACGCGCTGGCGGTCGGACCGGGCGGGCTGGACCTGCTCGCGTTCCGGGAGCTGGTGGCGGCGGGGAGGCCCGGGGAGGCGCTGGCGCTGTGGCGCGGCGCGCCGCTGGCCGAGTTCGACCTGTTCGGCGCGGTGACCGCGCGGTGGGAGGAGGAGCGGCTGGCGGCGGTGGAGGCGGTGGCCGAGGCCGGCGGGGCCGACCCGCTCGACCTGGCCGCCGAGGTGGCCCGGCACCCGCTGCGGGAGCGGCTGCGGGGTCTGCACATGCGCGCGCTGTACCGGGCGGGGCGGCAGGTGGAGGCGTTGGCGGCCTACGCCGAGCTGCGCGCCCTGCTGGCCGAGGAGCAGGGCCTGGAGCCGGGACCGGAGCTGACCGCCCTGCACCGCGCGATCCTCACCCACGACCCGGCCCTCACCCGCGATTCGGCCCTCACCCGCGACCCGGCACCCACCGGTCCCGCTCACGTGCGCGGCCCGGCACCCGCCCTCGGCCACCTCCCGGGCGCACGGCCCGCCGTCCCGGCTCCGGCTGCGGACCCGCCGGCGACCGCCGGCTCGGCGACCGTTGGCCCGGCGACCGTTGGCCCGGGAACGTCGCGGTCCACCCTGCCCCTCCCCCTCACCGGGCTGGTCGGCCGGGCCGGGGCGCTCGCCGAGCTCCCCGCGCTGCTCGGGCGCTCGCGGCTGGTGACGCTCACCGGACCGGGTGGCGTGGGCAAGACCAGCCTCGCCGTCGAGGTCGCCCGGCGGGTCGTGGACGACGGGGTGTGGGCCGACAGGGTGTGGCTGGTCGAACTGGCCGGGGTCGCGCGCGACGACCTGGTGACGGCGGCCGTGGCGGAGGTGCTCGGGGTGCGCGAGGACGGCGGTCCTCCCGGCGGCGACCTCGTGGACCGGGTCGTGGCGGCCTTGCGCGGGCGTGAGGCGCTGGTCGTGCTGGACAACTGCGAGCGCCTGGTGGAACCGGTGGCGGCACTGGTGTCGCGGCTGCTGCGGTCGGTCCCCGGGCTGCGGGTGCTCACCACGAGCCAGGAGCCGTTGGCGCTGGCGGCCGAGGTGGTGTGGCAGGTGCCGCCGCTCGACTTGGCCGACTCGGTGGAGCTGTTCGCCGCACGGGCCGCCGCGTCGGCTCCGGGGTTCGCCCTGACGCCCGCGAACCGGCCGGTCGTCGAGGAGGTCTGCCGCCGGCTCGACGGGTTGCCGCTGGCGGTGGAGCTGGCGGCGACGCGCGTGCGCGGCCTCGGCGTGGACGCGCTGCTCGACCGGTTGGCCGACCGGTTCCGGCTGCTGGCCGGCGGGCACCGGGACGCGCCCGCCCGGCAGCGCACGCTGCGCGCCATGATCGACTGGAGCTGGGACCTGCTCGACGAGCGCGAGCGGGCCGTGCTGCGCCGGTTGTCGGTGCACGTCGACGGCTGCTCGCTCGACGCGGCCGAGTTCGTGTGCGCGGGCGGCGCGGTGGCCGCCGAGGACGTGCTCGACCTGCTCACCGGCCTGGTCAACCGGTCGCTGGTGGTGGCGCCCGAGCAGGGCGGCGAGCCGCGGTTCCGGCTGCTGGAGTCCGTCGCCGACTACGGCCGCGAGCGGTTGCGCGAGGCGGGCGAGGCGGAGGGGGTGGCGCGGCGGCACGCCGGGTTCCACCTGGCCCTCGCCGAGCGCGCCGACCCGCTGCTGCGCACCCGCGACCAGGTGGGGTGGCTGCGGCGGCTGGACGCGGACGCGGCGAACCTGCGGGCCGCGCACGACGCCCTCGACCCCGCCGGCGCGGCCCGGATGACCCGGGCCCTCACCTGGTACTGGTTCCTGCGCGGCCGGCTGCGCGCGGCGCTGGACCGGATGACGTCGGACGACCCGGTGACCGCCGTGTGGCGGACCGCGTTCGAGCTGCTCGCGGGCGGGGCGGCGGACCCGGCGGTGGCGGACCTCCCGGCGGCGGTCGAGGACCCGGCGGAACGGGCGCGGGCGCGGTGGTTCCTCGGGTACGTGCTGTCCACGGTCGGCGACCCGCGCCGCGGCGAGGAGCTGAACGCGACGGCGCTGGCGGAGTTCGAGGAGCTGGGCGACGGGTGGGGTGTCGCGGTGGCGCTCAGCGAACGGGTCGGGCACGCGCTGGCGCACGGCCGGGTCGACGAGGCGCGGGAGGCGGCGGAGCGGAGCGCGCGGGCGCTGGCCGCGTCGGGCGAGCGGTGGGGGCAGTTGAAGGCGTCGTTCGCGCTGGGCGTGCTGGCCCAGCTGACCGGGGACTACGAGCGGGCCGCCGCCGTGCACCGGGAGGGGTTGCGGGTGGCCGAGGAGCTGCGGTCCTGGCCCGAGGTGTCGTACAAGCTGTCGTGGCTGGGGCGGGTGGCGCTGCTGGTCGGCGACCTGGCCGGGGCGCGGGAGCTGCACGGGCGCGCCCGGCGTGCGGCGGTGGAGCACGGGTTCGTGCCGGGTGAGGTGTTCGCGGTGACGGGGCTGGCGCTGGGCGCCCGCCGCGAGGGGCGGTTGGACGAGGCCGAGGAGCACCTGCGGTGGCTGCTGGCCCGCTACCGGAGGGCCGGGTTCGAGGCGGCGTCCGCGCTGGTGCTCGCCGAACTGGGGTTCGTGGCCGAGGCGCGGGGCGACGCGGTGGCGGCGCGGGGGTTCCAGGAGCGGGGGCTGGCCCTGGCGAGGGCGCACGGCGACCCGCGAGCGGTGGCGCTCGGGCTGGAGGGCCTGGCGGGCGCGCTGGTCCTGGCCGGGGACGCCGCCGGGGCCGCCCGGCTGCTGGGCGCGGCGGCGGCGACCCGCGACTCGGTCGGCGTCCCGCTGCCGGTGGGCGAGCGCTTCGACGTGGACCGGATCGCCGCCACCGCCCGCACCGCCCTGGGCGAACCCGACTACCGGGCAGCCTTCGACGCCGGGACCACCATGGACATCACCGACAACCTCGTTGGATCGTAGGATTGTTCAACAATCCTACGATCCAACGAGCCACCTGATCCGGATGGCAGTCACCGGCAGGCCGGGGATGGCGGTCACCGGCAGGCCGGGGATGGCGGACGGCGTCATCGGGGATGGCTCGACACCCGCCGCGACCAGGTGCGCGCCTGAGGCGGCGATCTCCGTCGGCGTCCTGCCGCCGATGGGGCAGGCGCTTCGACGGACGAGGACCTGGGCGCGGCGGCGGTGACCCGCGACTCGGTCGGCGTCCTGCTGTCGATGGGCGAGCGCTTCGACGTGGACCGGATCGCCACTGCCGCCCGCACCGCCCTGGGCGAACCTGACTACCGGGCGGCCTTTGACGCCGTGGCTGCTGCGGGCATGACTGGCGGGTTTGTTGGATCGCAGGATTGTTGAACAATCCTGCGATCCAACGACTTACTTGATCTGGATGGTGCTCACCGGCAGGCCGGGGGTGGTGGACAGGGTCATCGGGGACGGCTCGGCGCCCGCCGCGACCAGGTGCGCGCCCAGGGCGGCGATCATCGCGCCGTTGTCGGTGCACAGGCGGGGGCTGGGCACGCGCAGCTCGATGCCCGCCGCGGCGCAGCGCTCCGCCGCCAGACCGGAGAGGCGCGAGTTGGCCGCCACCCCGCCGGAGATCACCAGGGTGTCCACGCCCAGGTCCTTGCACGCCCGGATCGCCTTGGCCGTCAGCACGTCCGCCACGGCCTCCTGGAACGACGCCGCCACGTCGGCCAGCGGGATCTCCTCGCCGGCCCTCTCCTGCTTCTCCACCCACCGCGCCACCGAGGTCTTCAACCCCGAGAACGAGAAGTCGTACTTCGAGTCGCGCGGCCCGGTCAGCCCGCGCGGGAACGCGATGGCGCACCCGTCGCCCTGCTTGGCGAGCCGGTCGATGGGCGGGCCGCCCGGGTAGGGCAGGTCCAGCAGCCGGGCCACCTTGTCGTACGCCTCGCCCGCCGCGTCGTCGACGGTGGACCCGATCTCGGTGATCCGCTCCGCCAGCCCCTCCACCAGCAGCAGCTGCGAGTGGCCGCCGGACACCAGCAGCGCCAGGCAGCGCTTCGGCAGCGGCCCGTGCTGGAGGGTGTCCGCGGCGACGTGCCCGGCCAGGTGGTTCACCCCGAACAAGGGCTTGCCAAGCGCCGCCGCGTAAGCCTTGGCCGCCGACACGCCGACCAGCAGCGCGCCCGCCAGGCCCGGCCCGGCGGTGACCGCGATCGAGTGCACGTCGCGCAGCTCGACCCCGGCCTTCTCCACCGCCCGGCGCATGGTCGGGACCATCGCCTCCAGGTGCGCCCGGGACGCGACCTCGGGCACGACGCCGCCGAAGCGGGCGTGCTCCTCGACGCTGGAGGCGACCTCGTCGGCGAGCAGTTCCACCGCCCCGTCCGGGCCGAGCCGGACGATGCCGACGCCGGTCTCGTCGCACGAGCTCTCGATACCGAGGATGAGCCGGTCAGTCACGGTTCGCGGGCCTTCCCATCGTGTACGCGTCGGCGCCCGACGGCTGGTAGTAGCGGCGGCGCAGGCCGAGGTGCTCGAACCCGTGCGCCAGGTACAGGGTGATCGCGGGCACGTTGTCGGTCCGCACCTCCAGGAACACCGGCAGGCCCGCCTCGTCGGCCTTGGCCAGCAGGGTGCGCAGCAGCGCCTTGCCGACGCCGCCGCCCTGGTGGTCTCGGACCACGGCGATGGTGTGCACGCTGCTCTCGAAGTCGGTCAGGGCCAGGCCCGCGTACCCGATCAGCTCGCCGCCGAGGTACGCGCCGACGTAGTGGTTGCCGTGGTCCAGCTCGCTGCGGAACGCCTGCTCGCTCCACGGGTCGTCGCCGGGGAACAGGTCCTGTTCGATCTCCGCGCACCGCGCCGCGTCCTCGTGCCGCAGCGGGGCGATGGTGAGGGTGCGGGCCTTCACGCGCGGGTCACCCGCTTGCGGCCGACCGGTTCCACGGCGTCGGGCCGCCGCAGGTAGAGCGGGGTGAGGGCGGCCGGTCGGGCGCCGGCCAGCAGTTCGTCGGCCGCGGCGGCCACCAGGGACACCGGCGACGGGTGGCGCACCCCCACGACGGGCAGGCCCAGCACGTCGGCGTAGATCTCGGCGCCCTCGCCCGCGGCGGACGCCACGGCGGGCAGCTTCGCCACCAGGTCCGCGGGCCGGTCCACGTGCGGGCCGTCGGTGCGCCGCCCGGCCGCGTCGTAGGCCGCCCAGTAGACCTCCTTGCGGCGGGCGTCGGTGGCCACGAGCAGCGGCTTGCCGGTCGCCGCGTCGAGCGCGATGGCGTCGGGCGTGGGCACCGGGTAGACGGGCCGGTTGAGCGCCTGCCCGAGCGCGGCGGCGGTGACCAGGCCGACGCGCAGCCCGGTGAACGGCCCGGGGCCCGACCCGCACACGACGGCGTCGAGGTCGGCCAGGGTGCGCCCGGCCTCCGCCAGCGCCTCCTGGAGGTGCGGGGTGAGCAGCTCGCCGTGCGCCTTCGCGTTGACCGTCACCCGCTCGGCGAGCAGTCGCGGGGGCGAGTCGGGGGTCAGTTCCACGACACCGGCCGTCACGGCGGGGGTCGCGGTGTCCAAGGCGAGCACCAGCACAACGGACAAGGATAGAGGTGACCACCGCCACCCAGAACCCGGCGACCCGGTGGGCCGCTCACACTGGACTTGACGTGGACGTCAAGTCGGAGGATCGACACCGTGCGCATCGGAGAACTGGCGCGGCGGGGCGGGACGACCACCCGTGCGCTGCGCTACTACGAGTCCCTCGGCCTGCTGCCGGACCGGCGCGGGGCGAACGGGCAGCGGGAGTACCGCGAGGACGACCTGCGGCTGGTCGCCGAGATCCGGTCGCTGACCGGCATCGGGTTCGCCCTGGAGGACACCCGCCCGTTCGTCCAGTGCCTGCGCGACGGGCACGCCAGCGGTGACGCCTGCCCGGCGTCGGTCGCGGTGTACCGGCGCAAGCTCGCCGAGCTGGACGAGTGCATCGCGCGGCTGAACGAGGCCCGCGACCGGGTGCGCGCGCAACTGGACGACGCCGAGCAGAGGAGCAGACCGTGCGCACGCTGACCGAACTGACCGACGACACCTTCGCCGAGGCGGTGTCCACCGGGACCGTGCTGGTGGAGTTCCGGGCCGACTGGTGCCCGCCGTGCCGGATGCTCGAACCGGTGCTCGCCGAGATCGACGCCGAGCGCGACGACCTGACCGTGGTGAAGCTCGACACGGACCGGAACCCGCGCACGGCGCGCGACCAGCGGATCATGTCCGCGCCCACGCTCCAGCTCTACAAGGACGGCGAACTGGTGGCCCAGGCCGTCGGCGCACGGCCGAAGATCCACCTGATGGCGTGGCTCGAACCACACTTGTGATGCGCAGGGCGGTTCGGCCGGTCACTGTGGGTGGATGCTGCTGCCCGCGTTGGTCACGCCGTCGACGAAGACCGCCCTGCGCTTCCCCGACCGGGAGCTGACCTACGAGCAGGTGGCCGACGAGGCGCGCCGGGTCGCGTCCGGCCTGGCGGGGCTGCGGCGGGTCGCCGTGTGGGCCCGGAACACGCCGGAGACGTGCGTGACCGTCGTCGGCGCGCTGCTGGCGGGCGTGCCCGTGGTGCCGCTGAACCCGAAGATCGGCGAGCGGGAGCTGGCGCACGTCCTCGCCGACAGCGCGCCCGACCTGGTCGTGGACGACGAGCTGCCGTCCGGGCCGGCGCGCGACCTGCCCGAGCCGGACGCCGAGGCGCCCGCGCTGATCGTCTACACCAGCGGCACGACGGGCCCGCCCAAGGGCGTGGTGCTGCCGCGCCGGGCGCTGGCCACCAACCTCGACGCGCTGGCGGCGGCCTGGCGGTGGACCGCCGACGACGTCGTGGTGCACGGCCTGCCGCTGTTCCACGTGCACGGCCTGGGCGTCGGCGTGCTGGGGCCGCTGCGGCGCGGCGGCACCCTGCACCACCTGGGGTCGTTCAGCGTCGCGGCGGCGGCCGACGCGCTGGCGTCCGGCGGCACGATGATGTTCGGCGTCCCGACGATGTACCACCGGGTCGCGAACGAACCGGCGCACGCGGCGGCGTTCGCGGGGGCCCGGCTGCTGGTGTCCGGTTCGGCCGCGCTGCCCGCGACCGTGCACGAGCGCATCGAGCGGCTGACCGGGCAGCGCGTCGTCGAGCGGTACGGCATGACCGAGACGCTGATGAACACCAGCGTCCGCGCGGACGGCGACCGGCGGCCCGGCACGGTCGGCCTGCCGCTGGACGGCGTCGAGGTGCGGGTCGTGGGCGACGAGCCGGGCGAGGTCGAGGTGCGCGGCCCGAACCTGTTCCTGGAGTACCTGAACCGGCCCGACGCGACCGCCGAGGCGTTCCGCGACGGCTGGTTCCGCACCGGCGACCTGGCCGTGGTCGAGCCGGACGGGTACCTCCGGATCGTGGGCCGCCGCGCCACCGACCTGATCAAGAGCGGCGGCTACAAGATCGGCGCGGGCGAGATCGAGAACGCGCTGCTGGAGCACCCCGCCGTGGCCGAGGTCGCGGTGACCGGCGAACCCGACGAGGACCTGGGCGAACGGGTCGTGGCCTGGGTCGTGGCCCGCGGCGGCGCGCCCGCGCCGGAGGAGCTGGCCGACCACGTGGCGCGGCTGCTGTCGCCGCACAAGCGCCCGCGCGTCGTGCGGTACGTGGACGCGTTGCCGCGCAACGACATGGGCAAGGTGCTGAAGCGGGAGCTGCGGTGACCCCGGCCGATCCCCTCGGGTGGCCGGGCTACCGGGAGCAGCTGGCGCGGGCCCGGGCGCGCACGGGCGGGACCGAGTCGGTGTCGTGGCGGCGGGCCCGGCGGGCGGTGGAGGTCGTGTTCGACTTCCGGTTCCTCGGCGGCTCGGTCGGCGCGGCCACCGGCGACGTGGTCGAGGAGGCGTTCGCGCAGGCGCGGGCCGCGCGCCTGCCGGTGGTGTCGCGGATCGCCACCGGCGGCAGCCGGGTGCAGGAGGGGATGCTGTCGCTGCGGCAGCTCCAGCGGGTGGCGCGGCTGTGCGCGCGGCACCGGGAGGCCGGCCTGCCGCACGTGTCGGTGCTCGGCGACCCGACGACCGGCGGCCTGTGGGCGTCGCTCGGCGCGGGCGCGGACTACGTGATCGCGGTGGCGGGCGCGCAGGTCGGGTTCGCGGGCAGCAGGGTGCGCCCGGCCGACGACCTCGACGACCCCGCCTACACCGCCGAGGGCCAGTTCGCGGCGGGCGCGGTCGACGTCGTGGCGGAGCCGGGGGACGTGGACGTGCTGGTCGGCGCGGTCCTCGAACTGCTGACCCGCGGTGACGCCGTCCCGGCCGAGGTGCCCCGCGCCCTGGGCGCCGAGGACCTGCCCGCCGACGGGTGGGGCGCGGTGCTGCGGGCGCGCGACCCGGGGCGTCCCCGCGCGGCGCGGTACCTGGACGACCACTTCGACCTCCGGTTGCCGGTCAGCGGTGACCGGGCCGGCGGCGTGGACCCCGGGATGCTGTGCGGCATCGGCCTGCGCGGCGACCGGCCCGTCGCGTTCGCCGCGCAGACCGGCACGGCCACCACGCCCGCCGGGTTCCGCACCGCGGCCCGGCTGATCCGGTTGGCCGAGCGGTTCGCGCTGCCCGTGCTGACGCTGGTCGACACGCCGGGCGCGGCCAACGACGCGGCGGCCGAGCGCGCGGGCGTCGGCCCGGCCATCGCCGGGCTGTTCGCCGCCGTCGCCGGGAGCCGGGTGCCCGTCACGACCCTGGTGATCGGCGAGGGCGGCTCCGGCGGAGCGCTCGCGCTGGCCTCGCCCGAGCACACCTGGATCACGCCCGACGCCTACTTCTCGGTGATCGCGCCGGAACTGGCGGCGCACATCCTCAAGCGCGGCGACGTGCCCGCGCTCGCCGACGACCTGCGGCTGCGGCCGCAGGACCTGGTCGAGCTGGGCGTGGTGCGCGGGATCGCGTCACACGGGTAGCCCGCGGGTCACGGGCAGCCCGCGGGTCGCACCGGCGGTTCGCGGGTCACACCGGCAGTTCGCGGTCGGCCCACGCGCCGTGCGGGCTCAGGTGCGCCACCCGCACGTCGTCGTCGCGGCGCTCCAGGGTGATCAGCAGGTGGTCCTCGCTGAGGCGCTCGGCCACGCCCTCGCCCCACTCGACGGCGACCACGGCGTCCACCAGGTCGGTGTCGAGGTCGAGGTCGTCCAGCTCGTCGAGGTGCCCGCCGAGCCGGTAGGCGTCGACGTGCACCAGCGCCACGCCCCGGCCGCCCGGCGCGGGGTCGTGCACCCGGGCGATGACGAACGTCGGCGAGCTGACCCGCCCGGTCACGCCCAGGCCGGCGGCCAGGCCGCGCACCAGCGCCGTCTTGCCCGCGCCCAGCGGGCCGGACAGCAGCACGAGGTCGCCGCCCCGCACCAGCCCGCCCAACCTGCGCCCCAGGTCCTCGGTGTCCGCCACCTCGGGGAGCGTCACGCTCACGCCCGTCGCCACCACTGCCGTCCGCCCTCCACCCGTCCGGCGGCACTGCGCCGGACCAACCCGACCAGGTGCCCGGTGACCAGGTCCGCCTGCTCCAGCATGAGCATGTGGCCCGCGCCGGGCACGCGGACCAGCTCACCGTGCGGCATCTCCTCGGCCATCCGCTCGGCGTGCGAGAACGGCGTCAGCTTGTCCGCGTCGCCGCTGATCACCAGCACCTCGCAGTGCCGCAGACCGGCCAGCGCCTTGTAGCGGTTGTGCGTGCCGAGGGTGTCCAGGAACTCGGTGAGCGACTGGACCGTGACACCGTTGATCATCTTGCCCATCAGGTCCACCAGCGACGGGCTGACGTGCCGGTCGCCGAACGCCAACGCGCGGATGCCGCTCCAGGTGAGCGTCGACGCACGCCGCCGCACCCACTCGACCAGGCCCGGCTGGAGGCCGGCGAGGCGGCCGACGCCCATCGTCACCGGGTTGTGCCGGGACAGCACGGACTTGGGCAGCCCCGCGCCGCCGACCGCGCCCGCCGCCGTGCCGACGAGGGCGACGCCGAGCACCCGTTCGGCGAACAGCTCGGGCCGGTGCTCGGCCAGCGCCATGATCGTCATGCCGCCCATCGAGTGGCCGACGAGCACCAGCGGGCCGTCCGGGGCCATCGTGCGGATGACCGCGTCCAGGTCCTGGGCGAGCTGGTCGATCGTGCTGGCTTCGGCCGCGGAGCGGCCCGAGCGGCCGTGGCTGCGCTGGTCGTAGAGGACCTGCCGGACCCGCGGGTCGGTGAGCTTCGCCAGGTCGCGGCGCTGGAAGTGCCAGCAGCGGCGGTCCAGCGCGAAGCCGTGCACGAGGACGACCACCAGGTCCGCCGGGCCGCCGTCCACCGGGTCGACCTCCTCGACCGACAGCGGCACGCCGTCGTCGGCGGCCACAGTGGACTCGCGGTTCGGGGTGAGGCCGCCCAGCGGTTCGTCGGCGTGCGGGTCGTCGGCCTTGCGGTCGTCGGAGACCTTCTTCTGGTTCGCGGCCACGCCGACCGCCACGCCGGTCGCGGCGGCCCCGAGGATGCCGCCCGCCCAGCCGACGGCCTTCCACAGGGAGTTCACCGGTACACCCTGGTCACGCGGGGGCGGTACATGCCGGTGACGATCTCGTAGTCGATGGTGCCGGTGGTGTCGGCCCACTCGCGGGCCGTGGGCTCGCCGCGCCCGCCGGTGCCGAACAGCACGACCTCGGCGCCCTCGGCGGGCCGGTCGTCGCCGCAGTCGACCACGACCTGGTCCATGCAGACCCGGCCGACGACCGGTCGCCGCCTGCCGTCCAGCCACACGTGCATCCGGTTGGACAGGGCGCGCGGCACGCCGTCGGCGTACCCGACGGGAACCAGGGCCAGCGTGGTGTCGGTCTTCGCGGTCCAGGTCAGGCCGTAGGAGACGGACTCGCCGGCCGCGATGCGCTTGGTGAGGGCGACGGACGAGCGGAACGTCATCACCGGGCGCAGGTCGAGGGGGGTGGGCACCGGGTTGAGGCCGTAGACCGCGATGCCCGGCCGGACGAGGTCGAGGTGCAGGTCCGGGCGGGTGATGAGGGCGGCCGAGTTGGCCAGGTGGCGCAGCGGGTCCAGGCCGGCGGCGCGCGCCTCGCCCCAGGCGGCGGCGAAGCGCTCCGCCTGCATGTCGGTGGCCGGGTGGCCCACCTCGTCGGCGGCGGCCAGGTGCGACCAGACGGCGTGGACTTGCACGTTCGGGGTCCTGGCGGCCTTCTCGACCAGCTCGGGCCAGTCGGCGGGGGGACAGCCGCCGCGCGACAGGCCGGTGTCGACCTTGAGGTGGACGCGGGCGGGCCGGCCGACCCGGCTCGCCGCCGCCGCGATGTCGTCGAGCTGGCGGGTGGACGACGCCGACAGGTCGACGCCCTGCTCGACGCCGGGCGCGTAGTCCGTGCCGGGCGGGTCGAGCCAGGCGAGGACCGGCGCGGTGACGCCGTGTGCGCGCAGCCGCAGCGCCTCGTCCAGGGAGCACGACCCGAGCCAGGTGGCGCCGGCCTCCAGCGCGGCCCTGGCCACCTCCACCGCACCGTGGCCGTACCCGTCCGCCTTGACGACGGCCATGGTCTCGGCGCCCGGCGCGAGCGCGTCCAGGGTGGCGACGTTGTGCCGGAGGTTGTCGAGGTCGATCACGACCTCAGCGCGAGGAGCAGCCATAACACCGCTCATGGTGACACAGCCCGCCCACCGCCCCCGCGAGAGTCCAACGCTCAGGTCCCGAGAGTCCAACGCCCGGGTCCGGTGAGTTCTTCGTCCAGGTCCGGGGTGCCGGTCCCGAACGCAGAACTCAGGGGTCCTGGACGTTGGACTCTCGGGGCCTGGGGGTTGGACTCTCGGGGTCAGTGGGGGTGGGAGGTGCGGAGGGTGCGGATCGCGTCGGGGACGGCGTGGAGGAGGGCCGAGGCGGGGACGGGGGCGTTGGCGGCGGCCAGGGTGGCGGCGCGGGCGTGGAGGTGGGCGGCGGAGGCGGCGGCCAGGGGCGGGTCCAGGCCGGCGGCCAGGAGGGAGCCGAGGATGCCGGAGAGGACGTCGCCCGAGCCGGCGGTGGCGGCCCAGGAGTCGGGGGCCCGGTTGACCAGGGTGCGACCGTCCGGGGAGGCGATGACGGTGGTGCGGCCCTTGAGGAGGACCACGGCGTCGAACTTCTCGGCGGCACGCCGGGCGGCGGCCACGCGGTCCTCGCCGACCGGGCCGGCCAGGCGCTCGTACTCGCGGTCGTGCGGGGTGAGCACGAGCGGGGTGCCGGGGTCGCGCGCGTCCCACAGGTCGGGGTTGTTGGCGAGCATGGTGATGGCGTCCGCGTCGGCGCACACCGGGACACCCGCCTCCAGGACGGTGCGGAGGACCTGCTCGGAGCCGAGGCCCGTGCCCAGCCCGGGACCGACGACCCACGCCTGCACGCGGCCCGCGTCGGTGATCGACCCCGTGCAGATCGCCTCCGGCCAGTGCGCCCGCACGGCCCCCGCCGCCGCGCCCGCGTAGCGGACCATGCCCGAGGTGGCCAGCACGGCCGCGCCGGTCGAGAGCACGGCCGCGCCCGGGTAGGTGGACGAGCCGGCGGCGACGCCCGTCACGCCCTGGGTGTACTTGTCGGAGTCGGGCCCGGGGACCGGCCACGCCGCGCCCACGTCCTCCGCGTCCAGTTCGAGCAGGTCGGGGCCGTGCAGCTCACCGGTCAGGCCGATGTCCACCAGCCGCACGTCGCCGCAGTCGGCCAGCGCGTGCACGGGCTTGAGGCAGCCGAACGTCACGGTGGTGTGCGCCCGCACCGCGGGCCCGGCGACGTGGCCGGTGTCCGGGTCCACGCCGCTGGGCAGGTCCACGGCCAGCACCGGCGCGTCGAGCGCCGCCACGTGCTCGGCGGCGTCGGGTCGCAGCGGGCCGCGCGCCGACAGGCCCACGATGCCGTCCACCACCAGGTCCACCGGCCCCAGGCGGTCCACCACCCGGCCGCCGGCGCGGCGGAACGCGGCCAGCCCCTCGGCGTGCGCCCGCGACGGCGAGAGCAGCACCGCGGACACGGCCACGCCCCGCTTGCGCAGGTAGTAGCCGGCCCACAGCGCGTCGCCGCCGTTGTTGCCCGCGCCGACCAGCAGGCCGACCCGCCGCCGCCCGGCGAGCAGCTCCGCCGCGACGACGGCCACGCCGAACGCCGCCCGCCGCATCAGCGCACCCGGCGGCACGACCGCCAGGACGCGTTCCTCGGCCTCCCTGACCCGTGCCGTCGTCCACAGACCCCGCATGGGGTCCAGCCTGCCCTACTCGACGGTGACGGACTTGGCGAGGTTGCGGGGCTTGTCCACGTCGTACCCGCGGCTGCGGGCGATCTCCGCCGCCAGCACCTGGAGCGGCACGGTGGAGATCAGCGGCTGGAGCAGCGTCGGCACCGCGGGGATCTCGATCAGGTGGTCCGCGAACGGCCGCACCGTCTCGTCACCCTCCTCGGCGATCACGATCGTGCGCGCGCCGCGGGCCTGGATCTCCGAGATGTTGGACACCAGCTTCGAGTGCAGCTGCGCGCGGCCCTTGGGCGACGGCATCACCACGACGACCGGCAGGCCGGGCTCGATCAGCGCGATCGGGCCGTGCTTCAGCTCGCCCGCCGCGAAGCCCTCGGCGTGCATGTACGCCAGTTCCTTGAGCTTGAGCGCGCCTTCGAGCGCCACCGGGTAGCCGACGTGGCGGCCGAGGAACAGCACCGCCTTGGAGTCGGCCAGCTCGCGGCCGAGGGCGCGGACCTGCTCGACGGTGCCCAGCACCTTCTGCACGGCCTCGGGCATGGCCTCCAGCTCGTGGAACTCGCGGGCCACCTCGTCCGGGTACTTGGTGCCGCGCGCCTGCGCCAGGGCCAGGCCGACCAGGTAGTTCGCCGCGATCTGGGCGAGGAACGCCTTGGTGGACGCCACGCCGATCTCGGGGCCGGCGTGCGTGTAGAGCACGGCGTCGGACTCGCGCGGGATCTGCGCGCCGTTGGTGTTGCACACCGCCAGCACGCGGGCCTTCTGCGCGCGGGCGTGCCGCACGGCCTCCAGCGTGTCGGCGGTCTCGCCGGACTGGGACACGGCGACGACGAGGGTGTCGCGGTCGAGCACCGGGTCGCGGTAGCGGAACTCGGAGGCCAGCTCGACCTCGACGGGCAGCCGGGTCCAGTGCTCGATGGCGTACTTGGCGACCAGGCCGGAGTGGTAGGCCGAACCGCAGGCCACGACGAACACCTTGTCGACGTCGCGCAGGTCCTGGTCGGACAGCCGCTGCTCGTCGAGGACGATCCGGCCGTCGCGGAAGTGGCCGCGCAGCGTGTTGGCCAGCGCCTCCGGCTGCTCCTCGATCTCCTTGAGCATGAAGTACTCGTGGCCGCCCTTCTCTGCGGCCGACAGGTCCCAGTTGACCGTGAACGGCTTGGCGACGGCCTCCTCGCCGTGGAAGTCGGTCACCGCGTAGCCGTCGCGGTCGATGACGACGACCTGGTCCTGGCCCAGCTCGACGGCCTCGCGGGTGTGCTCGATGAACGCCGACACGTCGCTGGCCACGAACGTCTCGCCGTCGCCGACGCCCACGACCAGCGGGGACGAGCGGCGGGCGGCGACCACCAGGTCGGGCTGCTCGGCGTGCGTGACGACGAGGGTGAACGCGCCCTCCAGGCGGCGGACGACGGCGCGCACGCTGGCCGCCAGGTCGCCCTTGGTGTCGCCGTCGGCGTAGGCGCGGGCGACGAGGTGGGCGGCGGTCTCGGAGTCCGTGTCGCTGGCCATCTCGATGCCGTCGGCCTCCAGCTCGGCGCGCAGCGCGGCGAAGTTCTCGATGATGCCGTTGTGCACGACCGCGACCTGGCCGGTGGTGTCGCGGTGCGGGTGGGAGTTCCGGTCGACCGGGGCGCCGTGCGTGGCCCAGCGGGTGTGGCCCATGCCGGCGGTGCCCGCGAAGCCCTCGCGCCCGACCTCGTCGAGCCGGGCCTCCAGGTTGGTCAGCCGACCGGCCTTGCGCTCGACGGCCAGGCCGCCCGCGCCGTCCAGGACGGCGACGCCTGCCGAGTCGTAGCCCCGGTACTCCAGCCGTCGCAAACCGTCGAGCACGACGTCCAGCGCCGACCGGTGACCCACATATCCCACGATTCCGCACACGCCGCACAGCGTAACTAGACCAGCGGCATCACCCAAAAGAGCCACTTCAACGCGTTTGCGCAGGTCAAGACCACATTTGGTATAGACCAATCAGGAGGTGCGCCCCGAGTGGCGCGATCGACTACCGTTCACGCGGTGAGCGGCTACTCGGCGAAGCAGGTGCTCGACCAGCTCGGCAGGCCCGGCCCGCACCCCGTGCTGCGCGGCGACCTCGCCCTGGTCGGGCTCCCGGGCCTGGTCTACACGCCCGCGTCCGGGCTCGGCCTGCCCGCGGTCGCGTTCGGGCACGGCTGGTTGCAGCCCGTCGAGCGCTACCGGGCGCTCCTGCGGCACCTCGCGTCCTGGGGCGTCGTGGCCGCCGCCCCCGGCACCCAGCGCGGCCCCCTGATGTCCGCCCGCCTGCTCGCCGGGAACCTGCGCACCACGCTCGACGTGCTCACCGGCGTCCGGCTCGGCGACGGCGACATCAGCGTGGACGCCGAGCACCTCGCCGTCGCGGGTCACTCCATGGGCGGCGGGGCCGCCGTGCTGGCCGCCGCCGACGACAGCCGGGTGCGCGCGGTCGTGACGCTCGCCGCGTCCGAGACCCGACCGTCCGCCCTGGACGCGGCCCGCCGGGTCACCGCCGCGGGCCTGCACCTGGCCGCCGGCGAGGACCGCATCGCACCGCCCGTCGGGCACGCCGAGGCCATCGCCGACGCCTGGGCGGGTCCCGTGCAGCTGCGGTCGCTGCCCAAGACCAGCCACCTCGGGTTCGCCGAGGGCAGGCACTGGAGCGAACTGCTGCTCGACGGCAAGGGCGAGCGGGACGCGCAGCGCATCGGGCGGGCGCTGACCACCGCGTTCCTGCTGCGCCTGCTCAAGAACGACAGGCGGTGGGACGTCCTGCTCGACCACGACGTGAAGGGCGCCCCGCTGGGCTTCCAGCGGGGACCGCTCGTCCGCACCTGAGGAGGGGTGGCCGTACGCGGCGACCAGGCGCGGTT